>JABDPH010000003.1 GCA_013042925.1 Eudoraea sp. | reverse complement strand
ACCTGAGAAACCCCGGGTGCAGTATATACTTTATTGTCCAGCACAATTGCTATTCCCGTATTATTGAGGTTGGCCTCACTGGTTAGTTTTTCCCAAAGCTTGGCACCTTTTACGTTCATATCCATGCCCACAGCCGGCCTGTTAAACTGATCGAATTGGTCCCTGGCATCACTTACTACATCACCACTAATTCTAGGAGTATTATCGCGGTTAGATTTCAGAGCATATAAAGACGCTACTTCAGAATCTTTGGTAGGTCGCTCCCACAAAAATTTTGTGAATTGAACATCTGCAGGTAATAAGCGTCTGACCTCCGGCATACGAAGGTAGGAACCTATTTCAGCTGTATCCTTAATAGCAGCTATCCCCACGGCAAAACCCGGAGCATTTAATTGTAACTTTTCAAACAACGGATTTCTCTCAGTGGCAAGATCCAAAGAATCCTGGGTTACGTCTGAGAGTAATGAATCTATTTCAGATTCTTCCTTATCAATTGTTTCTTCTTCTGTGTCTTCTACCAGGGCTTTCAATTCTTCGTTGGCCTGGATAAAGAAATTTATAAGACTTTGATTTCCGGGTTCATAGGTTTCCCAGAACTCCAATTGTGCTGTACTAGACAGAAGGTCCTGTGCTCTTGCGATATCTCTTGCACCAGGTAATTCCACCAAAATTCTTCCTGATTTACCTTCACGCTGGATGTTCGGTTGTGTAACTCCAAAACCATCAATTCGCTCACGCAAGACTTCGAAGGCAGAAACAACAGATTCATCAATTTTTCGGCGGATAATAGGCTTTACCTCATCATCGGTCATTTGAAAATTAACCTCATCACTTAAGCCTTTATTAGCAAATATATCCGGAGAAGCCAATTTTGCATCTCCTTTGATATTGTCAAAAGCTTCGAAAAACAGTTCAATATAGGTTTCATCGCTGTCCTTTGAGGCTGCATCGGCATCGGCCAGTGCTTTATTAAAAATGGGGTTTTTTGTATTATCGGCTAGGCCTTTCAGGATATCTTTTACTGATATCTGAAGGGTAACATTTATACCTCCTTTGAGATCCAGACCCTTATTCAGTTCCTTTTTCTTCGCATCGTCATAACTGGTATAACCCAAAATAGGATTTCCTCCAATGGAATCTAAATAAGTAGCTTCAACCGCTTCTCTTTTGGCCACATAATCCTCTTCAGACGGAGATACAGCAGATGTAGCAAACAAGGTTGCATCTTTTTCTACCTTAGCGGTAATAAATGTATAGGAAAGTTGATAGATACTTACCAGTCCGAACAAGAAAGCAAATAGCTTTATAAGTCCTTTATTCTGCATGGTTTAATTGATTTTTTGATGGAATTTGTAAACAGCGTGCAAATATATCATTTCCCTTAAGAACTGACAATTTATTTACAGTATTTGTCTGGATATGAAAGTTGTTGTGGCCTTTGTATTTAACGCTTTATTTTATTCTTCTGATGAAATTTCAATTGTAATTCAATCATAATCTCATGATTTCTGCAGGCTTGAAATACTATAAAAATTCTTTACGACTAAACTCCCCATAAAAAAAGCACCACCTCGGTGATGCTTTATTAATTTCAAAATAAATAGTCTTAACTAAACGTCTAGAAGCCCGTTTGTATTTCTAACACCTACAGCGCTCTCCTGCATTTTAGCTTTTTCGGTATCGCTCAGGGGAATATCCACTATGCTTTCAATACCATTTTTTCCCAGTAATACGGGAACACCAATACAGATATCACTTAAACCATATTCTCCGTCCAACAAAGTAGAACAAGGGAACATCTTTCTTTGATCACAGGCAATGGCCTGTGCTAATGATGAAACCGCGGCACCAGGTGCATACCAGGCACTGGTTCCAAGAAGTTTAGTAAGTGTGGCACCACCTACTTTTGTGTCTTCCACTACCTGTTTGAGGCGGTCTTCAGTTAAAAATTCAGAAACTTTTACGCTATTCCTTGCAGCCTGACTTGCAAGGGGCACCATTCCGGTATCGCTGTGCCCGCCAATTACCATTCCATCAATATCTGAGATAGGAGCGTCGAGAGCCTCGGCCAAACGATATTTAAATCTTGCGCTGTCTAGCGCCCCTCCCATTCCAATAATTTTGTTCTTAGGAAGATTTGTACTCTTATGTACCAAATAGGTCATGGTATCCATTGGATTACTAACCACAATTAAAATAACATTTGGTGAATGTTCTAAAAGACTTGAAGCAACAGTTTTCACTATGCCTGCATTAATACCAATCAGCTCCTCACGAGTCATACCGGGTTTTCGGGGAATACCTAATGTGATCACCGCAATATCGCTGTCAGCTGTTTTTGAATAATCTCCTGTAGTCCCGGTAATGGTTGTATCAAAACCGTTAAGTGAAGCCGTTTGCATAAGATCCATAGCCTTTCCTTCAGCATAGCCTTCCTTGATATCAAGCAAAACAACTTCCGAAGCAAAATTTTTAATTGCGATATACTCGGCACAACTAGCACCAACAGCACCCGCCCCAACTACTGTAATTTTCATAATTTACTATATTTTAAAGTGATTGATAAGACCAACAAAATTACAGAATTTTAACAGATTTAAGAACTCATTACCAACATATATTTTCCTTTAAATTATGGATTTCAGCTAAAGTTTTTTATAAAAATGTTAAAATAAAACGCAATTCATCGAAGAATAACTAAATCAAGTGTATTACATCGATTTTTAACAATACCTCTTTTAGAATAGGCGTTAGAAATACCAATAGATCCCAAATCTAAAACCTACTAAAATTGAAAAAGTTTTTTTCGTTTATGGCGATAGTTGCTATTGTAATAGCCAGCAACTGTTCCAGAATCCCAGAAAACAATGATCCGGTGATCGGTATTTGGTACAGGGTTGATGTTATCAACTCCGGTGAAACCAATAAACAAACTATCCGACAAGAATGGATATTCAATGATGTGTATTTAGGAAGGTACCAAAAATACAATGGGCCGGTTCTGGACTTTAAAACTGATTTTAGTTGGGTAGCAGAGGAAGGTATCTACACAATTTCTTATCCAGGAACAGATATGACCAAAGATGTTGTAAGCATGAAAGAATCTCCGGAAGGAATGTTACTGGAGAATGTAAAAGGTGAAATCCTGGCAAAACGAGAGTAATTCCCCAATTTTTTTTCCATATAGTTACGAAAAGCAGCCCCTTTAAAGGGCTGCTTTTTAATTTGAAACAGAAACAAAAAGAACTCGCTCCGAGAAATTTGCTTCCATACTAAATAAAAAATCCCGAGGCTTTCACTTCGGGACTTTTGCTTTTAAATGCTGGTTGTTATACATCAATATTCGCGTAAACGGCATTTTTCTCAATGAATTCCCTTCTTGGAGGAACTTCGTCTCCCATTAACATGGAAAAGATCCTGTCTGCTTCGGTAGCGTTATCAATAGTTACCTGTCTTAAAGTTCTAAACTCAGGATTCATAGTAGTATCCCAGAGTTGTTCAGCATTCATTTCTCCCAAACCTTTATAGCGTTGTATTGGAGCACTGCCTCCAAAACTCTCAACAATCTCATCTCGTTCCTTATCACTCCACGCGTAACGTTTTTTACTGCCTTTTTTAACAAGATAAAGCGGTGGTGTTGCAATAAAGACATGGCCTCCTTCTATTAGTTCACGCATATAGCGAAAGAAAAAGGTGAGTATTAATGTTTCTATATGACTTCCGTCTACATCCGCATCACACATAATAACCACTTTATGGTAACGCAATTTCTCCAGATTCAAGGCTTTACTATCATCTTCAGTACCAATGGTTACTCCAAGTGCTGTGTATATGTTCTTTATTTCTTCATTTTCAAAAACCTTATGTTGCATGGCTTTTTCTACATTCAGGATTTTACCACGTAATGGTAATATTGCCTGAAAATTTCTGTCCCGTCCCTGTTTTGCCGTTCCACCTGCAGAATCTCCCTCTACAAGAAAAACTTCACATAAACTCGGATCCTGTTCAGAACAATCAGATAATTTACCCGGTAAACCTCCAATACTCATTACCGTTTTGCGCTGCACCATCTCTCTGGCTTTGGTAGCAGCATGGCGTGCTTGCGCGGCAAGAATCACTTTTTGTACAATTATTTTTGCATCATCAGGATGTTCCTCCAGATAATTGGTAAGCATTTCAGACACTGCCTGGCTAACTGCCGAAGAAACTTCCCTATTTCCAAGCTTTGTCTTGGTTTGACCTTCAAACTGAGGTTCCCCAACCTTTACCGAAATAATCGCTGTAAGGCCCTCTCTGAAATCATCGCCTGCAACTTCAAATTTCACCTTGTCCAACATTCCGGAGCTATCTGCATATTTCTTTAGCGTTGAGGTAAGCCCTCTCCTAAATCCAGAAAGATGTGTTCCGCCTTCATGGGTATTAATATTATTAACATAGGAATGCAAATTTTCAGTATAGCTACTGTTGTAGATCATAGCAATCTCAACAGGAATACCATTTTTTTCACCTTCCATAGCTATTACATCCCGAATTAAAGGTTCTCTATTGCTATCTAAAAAAGCTACAAATTCTTTTAACCCCTCATCCGAATAAAACGTATCAGATACAAAATTACCTTCTTCGTCCTTCTGTCGCCTGTCTGTAATACTAATTGTAACTCCCTTATTTAAATAGGAAAGTTCCCTCATTCTGTTGGAAAGGGTTTCATAACTGTACTCAATGGTTTGCGTAAATATCTCAGCATCCGGGTGAAAAGTCACTATTGTACCCGTTTCCTTCGATTCTCCAACGCTTTTAACAGGATAAAGTGATTTTCCTCTTTCGTATTCCTGTTCCCATATCTTTCCGCCTCTGTGAACGGAAGCTTTTAAATGATCTGAGAGGGCATTTACTACAGAAACACCTACTCCGTGCAAACCACCTGAAACCTTATACGAATCTTTGTCAAATTTACCTCCCGCACCAATTTTGGTCATTACTACTTCCAGAGCAGATATCCCTTCTTTCTTATGGATATCCACCGGTATACCTCTACCATTATCTTTGGTAGTAATAGAATTATCCTCATTAATGGTAACCTCAATAGAATCACAATGTCCTCCCATTGCTTCATCAATTGAGTTATCTACAACTTCATAAACCAAATGATGTAATCCTCTTACACCTATATCTCCAATATACATGGATGGCCTCATCCGCACATGTTCAATCCCTTCTAATGCCTGAATACTGTCAGCTGAATATTCTTTTTTCTTAGCTTCTTCGCTCATACAATAATTTAAGTATTTTATCTAATTTTTTGCAATCTTACAAATATAGGTAATACCCTATAGAATATAGTGTTTGTGCCCATCTGAAGCCCTTAAGTTATCAACAATTTAACAACAATTTATACTTCTTTTAAAGAAGGCTATGAAAATTTGATAAACATGACTTTTGTTAGTTATCTTAACCCGCAAATGGCGTACTTTTGCGCGGAAACTTTACATTAAAAAAATGGCCGATTCCAGAACCGCCTCGATCAAAATTCTTTCTGAAATACAAAAAGTAGTAGATATTCAGAGCAAAATCATCTACTTCTTATTAAGTATTATAGCCGCAGGAACGCTTACCTATTTTTTGTATGAACCTTCGCTCAATGAAGCCCAATTATTTGTGCTGTTCATACTTTTCCTTGCAGTCGGTCTTTGGGTTACTGAGGCAATACCACCCTTTGCAGTCGGGTTGCTTGTCTTTGGCGCATTAATCTTTGGCATGGCCAACTATTATTACAAAGTTGATCCGGAAAATGTTGAAGGCCACATGATTGAGTATGTCAATTCCTGGTCGAGTAGTGTCATATGGCTAATGTTGGGAGGATTTTTTATTGCTGAGGCCATGAGTAAGACAAAATTAGATCGCGAAGTCTTCAGGATTTCCATTTCAAGGTTTGGTACAGCACCAAAATATGTGCTGCTCGGGCTAATGCTCACCACTGCTCTTTTCTCCATGATCATGTCAAATACGGCTACAACTGCCATGATGATAGCTTCTGTATTACCATTTATCAATACTCTTGACGAGGATTCTCCTTTCGCCAAAGCTATTCTTATCGGAATTTCCGGTGCTGCTTCCATTGGCGGCATGGGTACTCTGATTGGTTCACCACCAAACGCAATAGCGGTGGAAGCATTGAATAATCATGGAATCCCCGTAGGTTTCCTGGAATGGATGGTAGTAGGATTTCCGATCGCCATCATTCTAACTTTACTGTTCTGGTTTGCTTTAACCAAAAAATATATTCCTAAACGACAGAAAATACATATTGATGTAAAGAAAGAAGCTTTGGACCCCAATGACCCCAATTACCGCTTCGAAAAAATCAAAAAGAAAGTGGTTCTTTCAGTGTTGGGTCTAACCCTTCTCTTATGGCTCACAGAAAAATTACATGGGATTCCGGCAGCTATGGTGTCCTTTGTCCCCATTATTTTATTGACTATGACAGGTATTATTTCCGGTGATGACGTTCGCAAACTACCCTGGGACACTCTAATGCTCGTAGCAGGTGGTCTAACACTTGGGCTCGCTATTAAGGATACAGGGCTGGCCAGTTATTATGTTGAGCAGCTGGATCAAACTAATTTGAACTTCTATGCCATTGTAGTGAGTTTTGCCTTCCTCACTGTTATATTGTCAAATATCATGAGTAATACGGCGACTGCTACAATACTTATTCCAATAAGTCTTATTCTTACATTTGAAAATCCGGCTATTTTACCCTTTGTCATCGGTTTGAGCGCCTCCGCGGCCTTGTACTTGCCCATATCTACTCCTCCCAATGCTATTGCATATAGTACGGGCAAACTTGAACAAAAAGACTTCCGGTTTGGAGGCACCCTCTTTGGATTATTAGGGCCCATTATCATTACAACCTTTGTTTTTGCTATTACTGTCTTATATCAAATGATCAAATAATTACTGTTTCATGATCAGAAAACTGTATGAAGCATTCAAAAGAAGCACCAATATATTGGTGCTTCCTTATGACTAATTAATAATTCAATAGCTACTTCTTATAAAAAAGAAGGTTTTGTGAACAAAATTTCAGTATTTCTGAAATAAAGTATTTACTATTCGTAAGCATCATCATGAACATTAGCCACGGCGCGTCCTGATGGATCATTCATATTTTTAAAGGCCTCATCCCATTCCAGAGCAATTTTAGTACTGCAAGCCACTGATGGCTCCTGTGGAACAGACCATGCAGCGGCATCGCTGGGGAAATGCCCCT
>JABDPH010000534.1 GCA_013042925.1 Eudoraea sp. | reverse complement strand
ATTCGAGGGTTACCTTCTCTGATCAGCCTTATTCAGATGCCCTAGCTATAGGTGATGAGCAGGAAAAAATAATGGAACAGGTTATGCAAATACCAAATATTGAACTTATATGGGATAGCCTGGAGGTAGAAGAAAAAATATTAGAGTTACTTGAAAAGAATTAATTTTTTTATACAACTACCTGTTTTTCATTTCTGCCCTTCGCATGGGCATTTGATCAATTAGATCAAAAATTTCTTTTGGTTCTACAATGAAATTCTTTCTAAGTTTCACGCCACCATCTTTTCCAATCAAGACGACACCCTGAAATTCACCATATGATATTTTATCGGGATCAATATCGGTTTTTAATCCGTCTTTATCTAAAACTTCCTTGCCTGTACATACAAAAAGAACTAAATCTCTCTCCTTCATTTTGTCATTCCGAGTAACAAACTTACCTATTTGTAAGTCTCTGGCATGCAAATCATTTTTTGTATCTATTATCAGAAGAACTCGGTTTTTCCACTTAAATTCCGTCAACTCCTGTGCGGACATCCCGTTAAATTGTAGCATTAAAACTAAAAGCGCAATATATCTTAGACTAAACATGGGCATATAGATTACTAAAATAAAAAAACCACCTGAGTAAAGGTGGTTTTAAGTAAATATTTGAACCTATCAGATTTTGGAAAACATTTTGTGCATCTTCTCTTGTTCTTCTTCAGCTAAAGCAGGATCTACAAGAATTCTTCCACTATGTTCATCTGTAATTATCTTTTTTCTGGAAGCAATTTCTACCTGTACCTGAGGAGGTATGGTAAAGAATGAACCACCTGAGGCACCTCTTTCAATTGGAACTACCGCCAGACCGTTTTTAACATTATTTCGGATTCTTTTATAAGCTTGTACTAATCTATCTTCAATTTGCTTTTCAAATTTTTCAGATTTAGCCAAAAGTGCTTTTTCCTCCTTGTCCGTTTCGGCAAGAATGGCATCTAATTCACTTTTCTTATGTTTTAAGTGGGCCTCACGTTCCGAAAGTTTTTCTTTGGTCTCACTTATTACTTCCTTTTTTTGCTCGATTTGAACTTTAAATTCTTTGATGTTCTTTTCAGCTAATTGTATTTCCAATTCCTGAAATTCAACTTCTTTCGCAAGCGAATTGAATTCTCTGCTGTTTCTTACATTTTTTTGTTGATCAGCATATTTTTTTATCAGTACTTTGGCCTCTTCAATTAAGTTCTTTTTAGCTCCGATTTCATAATTTATGGTTTCCAAATCGGTCTTTAACTTATCCATCCTTGTTTTTAAACCAAGTACTTCATCTTCAAGATCTTCTACTTCTAGGGGTAATTCACCACGTACATTTCTAATTTCATCAACTCTGGAATCTATTAATTGCAAATCATATAATGCTCTTAATTTTTCCTCCACGGTTGTTTCTGCTTTTGTTGCCATATTTAATAATACTTGATAGGATTTGTAATACTCTCTGATAAAGAGATTGCAAAATTAGGCATTTTTTTTGTAAGATAGTCTACCAATAAATTTTTTGTAAACTGCTCAGTTTCATAGTGCCCTATATCTGCGATAAGAATTTTGTTTTCAGCTTCAAAAAATTGATGATATTTTACATCCGAAGTAATAAAAATGTCTGCACCCGATTTTTTTGCTGCGCTAATTGCGAAAGCCCCACTGCCTCCTAAAACTGCTACTTTTTTAATTTTTTTACCCAAAAAACCTGAATGTCTTATACACGATACATTCATTTTATTTTTGACAAAAGTGAGATAATCCTTTTCAGCCATAGGCACTTCTAATTCACCAATCATTCCCATTCCAATTTGAGAATCAACATTGTCTAAAGTGCTGATTTCGTATGCTACCTCCTCGTACAGATGATTTTCAAATAAAGCTGTTAAAACACTTTTTTCCTTGTTTCGCGGGAAAGTAACATTGATCTGAGTTTCTTTTTCTAAATGTAGTTCACCCTTATTTCCCTTTACCGGATTTGCATTCTTCCCTGCTTTGTAGCTGCCTGTCCCGTCTACTGTAAAACTACATTCACTATAATTTCCAATACTTCCCGCTCCGGCTGCAAATAGACTATTTAAGAGGGCTTTGGCATGGGTTTCAGGGATATATGTGGTTAATTTTTTTATGGTTCCCTTTTGCGGGATTAATATTCTTGTTTGTTTTACCTCCAGTACTTCACATATTTTTGCATTAACACCATCTATTGCATTATCCAGTGCAGTGTGCAGGCAATAAATTGAAATATTATTTTGAATGGCTTTTATGATTGCACGTTCTACATAATTAGAGCCCGTAAGGTTCTTGATTCCTTTAAATAATATGGGGTGAAAACTAATGATAAGATTACATGATTTGCTTATTGCTTCATCAATAACATTTTCGAGCGAATCCAGGGTAACAAGAATATTAGTAACATTCATATCCTGATCACCTACCAATAGCCCAACATTATCAAAATCCTCAGCATATTCCAAAGGGGCCAATTCTTGAAGTATTTCAGCAACATCTTTAACCTTCATATTTGCAATTTAATCGGATGTTTTTAGTTAATTACGCTCATCAAAGATAAAATATTATATTTTCGTTGCTATGCAACTGCTAAGAATTCTAGCCTTCCCATTTTCCCTAATCTATGCCCTTGCGGTATATTTTAGGAATCTTTTATATGATACGGGAATTTTAACTTCTGCTAAGATGAGTACGCCAACCATATGTGTTGGTAACCTAAGCGTTGGAGGTACTGGCAAAACACCTATGATAGAATGGCTTCTGAATCATTTATCCGGAGGTTCAAAGCTGGCAGTATTGAGCAGAGGTTACAAAAGAAAATCCAAAGGGTATGTCCTGGCACACCCTACCAGTACGGCCGAAGAAATAGGAGATGAGCCCTTACAGATATATTCTAAATTCCCTGAGGTTGATGTAGCGGTAGAAGCAGATAGGATTAAAGGGATTGAGCAACTTGAAACCTCCCGGCATCCGGATATAATACTTTTAGATGACGCATACCAGCATAGAAAAGTACAACCATCATTTTCTATTTTATTGACTTCCTATGACCAGAGGTATACCAAAGACTGGTATTTGCCGACAGGAAATTTAAGAGACAGTAAAAGTGCTTCAAAGCGCGCAGATTTGATTGTTGTGACCAAGTGCCCTCCCGATCTCAACGATGAAGGCCAATTTAAGATCACACAGGAGCTCAATCCTGAAATGAATCAGAAAGTATTATTCTGTACTCTGGAGTACGACAATAACTTAAAAGGAGATAAGGTGGGTTTATCCATTCTCGATTTAAAGAATATAGAAGTTACCCTGGTAACAGGAATTGCTAACTCTAAACCATTAATAAAATTTCTAGAAAGCGAGGAAATTCGTTTTGATCATCGGGAGTTCAACGATCACCATTACTTTTCCGGGAAAGAAATTGATTTTTTTAACTCCAGACCTTTTGTGCTTACAACTGAGAAGGACTATATGCGTTTGAAGGATAAGGTAGATAACCTTTACTATATATCTGTCAGACACAGGTTTTTAGGGGAGGGGAAGGAAGTCATTAAAAAAAGCCTTGAGAACTTAAGTAACTGATTTCTTTGATTTATGTTCCAGGATGTTTTCGCCAATTTTTTGATAGAATACCTCCGGTTTAAAAGGTTTA
>JABDPH010000527.1 GCA_013042925.1 Eudoraea sp. | reverse complement strand
GGTTGTATTTGTGCATGCAATTTTCTTTTGATCCGGTGAGAAACTAAAATTGGTTAATTTTGGTTCTTCCGGTAATCCGCTCACCTGAATTACTTCAGACTCATTGCTGTGGACTGGTTTTATCTTTAAATTGTTATAATACGTTACCCGGCTACCAATATTAGTTTTCGGGTTAATTCTTAATCCCCCCAATCTTAATTCTTCCTGGGATATTTCTTCTATACTTTTAAAGGCATCTCTATAAAGCAGGACCATAAAATCTTTATTGTCATCAACAATTACAGATGGCGCCCGGGGAACATCTACAAGCTCAAGTATTTCCTTTGATGGTTTTTGATAGGTAAGTGATTCCTGGGCCTGTACTTTTACAAGAAATAAAAGTAGTACCAGGTAAATAGATAGTTTCATATTTTCAATATTTATGGGTAATAGTACAGTATAATAAGAGCAGCATTTTTTTAATTGAACCACTTTTTAAGAGAGGAATAAATTTATGAAAAAAGCACAAGATTCAACTACCTGTACCCAGGAATCTTTTTTTTTAAATGCCATGCGCTAGTGCACACTTTTATTCCTTATTCTTAATGGTAGTCGCCCCGATATATGAAGCCAGTATTTTAGTTATGAAAGACACAATAAATATCAAATATTGTTGCCCCCAATCGGTATCAGACAATAGCAAGAATACTAAGTCCATTATAATATATATGGCAGGAAGCAATAATCCTATAAGTTTTCTTTTGTTGTATCTTTTTTTAACCAGTAGTCTGGAGATAAAGAAAAACAGGATAATTCCAAAAATGATTGAAATATAGGGTGCCGTTATCTGAGCGTGTTCCTCGTAATAAGTCGGTTGTTGTCCCGGTTCTATTAAGGACGAAAAAATTACTACTTCAAGAATGGATAATGCAATTAGAATTATATGAATTAGCAATGCCCATCCAAGTATCTTTAGCCAGGGTATTTTAGTATTTGTAGTCATGATTATATGGTTAGTCAGCAATTCCGCGCATCTGATTTCAACGCTTTATTAAAGTTAGTTGTAATGTGCTATAAATAATTAAAGAACAGTTCTACAACACTACCCAATATAAAACTCCCAAACGCTCCTATAAAAGATATGCGGCCCAGGTTAAATGCATTTGTAAATGCCAGCCAAATGGCAATTAGGGCGCAGCACAAAAGAATGATCATCGAATAGATGGGTACCATACTTGTAATAAGTCCAATGAGGTTAAACAAAGGGTCCAAAATCGTTGTAAATGCAAATAATGCCATAGTGAAATTGGTCTTGGGATGACCAATAAACAAATATATACCGGCAATCAGGAGCTCAATGCTAATTGCCAAGGGTCCAAATTGGTTGTAATACTCCGATTTAAAATAGTCCCCCAATCTCACAGGAAACACAATCTCTGAATAGAAGAGTGCGCCAAGTACAAGGGCTATTACTATGAATGCGGATGCCAGAAACTTTCTCTTTTTCATTATTATATATTATCAGCTCAAAGATCAGTTGTTAATTTAAAACCACTTCTAAAAAGTTGAATCCAAAACGTTTCCCAACAGTTCCTGTTATAATTTATTACGGACTTCAAAGGGTAAAATGCAGATAGTAATGTAGTTGCATTATTTCTCCTCTAATACCTTTTCCCTGATCATCTTTTTAATCAAAGAAATTTGCCCTAGATGATAGTAGCTATGTTCAATGACACCCTCAATGCTTCTTCTATAAGTACCGTATTCCTCTTTAACAAAAAAGGCTTCTAACTTTTCTTCAGTCATATTTTTGACATGATTTGCAAAATGTTCTGCATTGGTCCATATCTCATTTAATAATTGATCCCAATCTTCTTTGGACTTTATTTCCGGCATGTCAAAACTATATTTATCCCGAATTACAAGCTCTCCTCCATCAAAAACGTCCAGAATTCCGGAAATGTAGTAATTAATATGAAAGGCCAGGGCCGCAATAGTGTTTATCGATCCAATTTTTGTCGTCGCCTGTTCCCAGCTTACATTGGTTAATTGATCCTTAAAGTTGGTATTGGCAATCCATTTACCATTTAAAAGGACCTCTTTAAAACGACTTGCAAGTTGACTTGGATTTTCCATTTGAAATACTTTTAGTGTACTATTTTAAAAGAATCAGAGTTACGCGAATTCAGATTAATTTTGCTAATCCGCCAAAATTGTCCAATCATATATTGTTGTAAAAGATTTTCGGTTAGTCCATGAATACCTTCCCGGCTATAGTTTTATTCCGCTTTTAAATAGGCCTCTTTCAGCCAATCTTTGAGTTCACTATCAATTTGAGATACTTCACTTAACTTCACACGATGTGTGCACATAGTTCCAAACGGACCGGAATTTTCCAGTCTGTCTGTTGTTGGCTTGTCTTTTATTTTTAATCCCAAATCAATTCTCGTTTTGGTTGCGGGTTTTATCAAAGCAAATTGTTTTTTTCTGATTATACTAACACTGGCCTTTTTAGGGCTTATAGTAACATCATTTCCAAAACCCTTAACAACAGATAAGAGCTTTTCGTAAACCGGGGTTAAATTTTCTTTCCCCTGATACTGGTTTTTTACCAGATCTACCGTTGCAATATTCTCTTCTTTGGACAAGGTCACAATAGTATTGGCGAAACCATGAGTTACATTGTATTCGTCTTTTAAAAACCTGACGGCTTCAGAATGTTTAGAAAAAGACTTTGTTTTCAATAGGGATTTCCACTCATTTAATGCTTTTCCGGTTTTTTCCGGCATATTGTCAATCATTGTTTGCAGAGCCTTGTCCATAATACTTGTTTTTTAACTCATCAATAAAAATTCTGTAATTTATCTTAAACCCTTTTGCCAAATTTATATCCAAGCCAGGCCATTGGGATATATGCTGATACCAGATCTAAAACTGCAAACCAGGCAGGGGAAGGAAGCATTATAATATTTGTAATACCACCAATCAGGAAAAATATTCCAATTAGTAAAGCCATTTTCATTTTGTGACTTGCGGAAATCAATGTTGCCAGAAAGGCACCTGCGAAAGTTCCCAGAGCATGCGCTAAAAAGGGAAAAAGAAAATGTTTAGGTTCAAATAAATGAATAGATTCTTTTAAACCTTCCATTGTGGTAACATCGGCACCGCTGGGTGGTTCAATAATTGAGCTGCTAATCATAATTATACCCATATTCACAGCACTTCCAATTATTAGTCCTATTACAACGGCTAAGATATTTTTCAGAGTAGCATTCATGATCTAGTATTTCTATGAGTTCTTATATGAAAGCAGGAGCTTTCCTGCTTCGAACTTTTCGAGTACTATAAATGTATTAAAAAAAGAAGAAGTTTTAATGACTTATACTTAATGTCCTATTTGTCGTTGCTATCTGCTTACTATTTATATTCATGCTTTTTTTTAACTAGTTTTAATATTACCAATACCGTTAAACCTCCCGCTATAGATGCAAGTATGTCTTTTAAATCTAATTTTCCAGTGGAGCCCCATTGCATTATTTCATAAAGCACAGATCCCAGGGTCACAATTAATACACCTGCCCTTAGAATCTCATTCTAACGACTTAATATACTTCGGATTGAAGCCTTTTACAAGCAACCAAATGATAAAAGTTAGTATATAAATGCCATTTTGAACAAATAAAAGCCCGGAAACCTTTATATCGGCCAGTTGCAGTGCTCCGCCAAAGAAGACCACTATGGAGGCAAGAATACCCCAAATGGAAAGCCATACTGGAACAAGCTTTGTTCTAAAAAGGAAATAGTACAACACTGACCCTCCTATACTATATAACATAAGCATTAAAAAATGTGTCCAGTAATACGCTTCATGCAGCATTTTGGCAAGTGTTGTAAAGTGGTCAGTAGTTTCAGCGGTTGTTACTGCAAATTCCTCACTAAGAGATAGCAGGTTCACATGAATGATATTGCTAACTACGATAATAGTAAAGTTAATTCCTGCAATAGTCAAATAAGCGATAGCCAGTCTTTGATCGTACTTTTTTATAAACGAGTATAAAAAAAGAGCAATTCCAACTCCTATGGCACTGGCCAGGATATCCAGGCTTATGGCAAGCTTCATCTGCCCCATATGAAGCATAATGTCTTCGAGAAACTCAGTAGAATTTGCCTCAGCACCGCCAAGACCTCTGAAGGCAGTACCTGTTGCGCCCGCCAGAACAGTCAATAAAAATAGAAAACCAAGAATTCTTCCGGTTTTTTTTGTCAGTGCCATAACACGTATTGGTTTTGGTTAATTATGTTGATTAGTAGTTCTATTATAAGATTTGTTACACTACGGTAATGAATTGCCAATTAACACCAATACTTTGTAGCTTAATGCGCCTGGCAGGTATAATAGCAGCTTATGAATTCGTATAAAACATTGATGCTCGGTGAGTGTATTAAGAAATCTACAACTCTAATGGCCCGCACTTCTTTTGGTCATATTTTGTTTTAGTTGTGTTAAGTCTGATTAATTCATAAAATCATTAATTTCTTTTTTTCTGCTCGAGTTGTTGGCTGTTTTCACGGCTTCCAATATCTTATCTAATAAGGTTCTATCCAATATTTTGCCATTCAGGAATACCGAATTGATTTTACGGGTATTGGCAATGTTTACTAAAGGACTTTCCTCCAGAAGCACCAGATTAGCTTTCCTTCCTTCCATAATTTTACCGGTGTTACTCCCAAGCCATTTGGCGGGAATAGTTGTAGCTGACTGTAAGACCTGATAATTAGACATACCTGCATTATTCATCGCAATGAATTCGTCATGTAATGAAAATCCCGGTACAGTGGGGGGTAGGTTAGTGTCTGTTCCGGCCATAATATTAACATCACCTGCCGACAGGTTCTTAAGAATAATCTTGCATGCTTCGCCATAAGTCGTCCAAAATATCTTTTGCCAGGCCTTCTCTTCAGGACTTAGGTCTTCGGGTAATTTATATCGATTTACTTCAGGAAGCCATCCTAATCCTTGAGGAATCATTTCATCCCATTCACTAATTCCGGGGTTCTCATAGACCAACTCTACTTCTTGCAGCACTTTTTGCAATTCAAATTTTTGGCGTACGAAGCTTTGGGT
>JABDPH010000520.1 GCA_013042925.1 Eudoraea sp. | reverse complement strand
CAGTAAATGTTTCAATTTTTTCCCAATTAGCCCGCATTTCAATGGCAGTTGGGTAATAGATAACTTTTTCAGGTTGAATCTTCCTTAAATAATTTCCTGTATCCCATTTGCCGTTCGCGTTCTCGTCAATAATAATCCGGATAAGATAATTTCCTGGCTCAAGGGTATTAAAGTCTAAGGCTATTGCTTCCTGCACGTATATTTCCCTGTACAATTCCCCTTTGTCATCAGTTAGTTGTACAATAATTGGATAGGTTATATCACCTGCTAAATTCAAGCGCAGATTCCCAAAATCAGCATAACCTCCAGTTGATAATCTATAGTTAATAGTATCATTTGTATCCCCAAAGAAGTCTGTCACAAAATCGGGAAGCAAATTTAAATAATAGGTCTCATCCGGTTCTTTCTCAAACTGCATTGATATTCGGTTTAGTGCAGTATCTAGTTGAGTTTCAAAATTAACCTCTATTGTATCCTTATTAAAAATAGCAATCCTTGTTGTGTCTATGGTAACTAAAGGCATGCTGGTAGTAATATGGAATTCATCTTCAAAATTTAGCTTGTTTCGGTGACTGGGTATGAGCATTAAAGAATCTGAAACCAGCTTTCTCGTTTTTACTGTAAATGTGTCAATTTTCTTCAGGCTTTCATTGGTCACTTTAAAAATAATTGAGTCTATTTCAAAAGGCGTAAACCAATAGTTAATGGTGTCTTTTTCCGGTTCTTTGACTACGAGTGTTCTAATGGAGTCCGGGAATTCTGTTAGAGCTGCTACGTCTATTTTTTCATCTCCCCCGGAATAGCCAAAAATAATTTTGTTAGCGGCTGCAAAATTTGGTGTCTTTAAACTATAATTAGGGATTTCTTTAAAGAGATTAAGAAGAAAAACAGTGTCTGTAGGCAGCGTCACAGTGTCTTCAATAAAACCTATTTTATCAATATTCTGATCGAAAACGTTGTTTTTAGATTCATCCTTAATAGCAAAAAGCGCATATTTTCCAGCTTTGAGGTATTTAAGTTGGAAGATTGTGGTACTGTCTAAGGTATTTGTAAGATAATTGGGGGGTTTATTAAAGATGGTAGAATCAGTATAGGCAGTATCTATTTCATATAGCATTACACTAATAAATTCGTCCGCTTTTAGATTGAAAGCATCTTTTACAACACCAGAAACAGTTAATGAATCAATATACGTACCCGTAGAAAAAACATAAGTTAGGAAGCTGTTCGGATTACCTTCATTATTATCCACAATGCTTTGTCCAAAATTTAATGTATAGGTGGTATTTTCTAACAAAGTATCTTTTAATGTTATTTCTACGAATTTGCTGGCCCCTCCTTGGGGAGAAACTTCAGGATTATATTTTAATGGGGGAGAAACTATTAACTGATTTTGAACATCTTCCAGTTTGATATATTCATCAAAATAAAGCCTGATTTTTGTAGCCTTGAATTCCGTTGTTAGGTTTTCAGGATCTGCCTTTATTAATAAGGGAGGTGTTGTATCTTTTGGCCCGCCGGTTGGAGTTCCCCGTCTGGCGCATTGTATTACCGCCAAGACAACTGTAATCAGGAAAAAGAAGGATAAAATACGCTGTATTCGAGGCATTTGATTATTCTATGAAGCAAAGAAACAATTAATTTATAGAATTGTGAAATTAAGGAACAACCGCCATCGCAGCAACTGAAATACTAACACCTTTTGCCTTTTTTATAGCCCGCGCACAAGTTTCTATGGTAGCACCGGTCGTAATCACATCATCCACCAATAATACATTCTTGTCGCTTAAAATCTCGGGATGAGTCACTTTATAAAGATCGGGCATACCCCTCCAGCGGTAAATCCTGTTTTTCTTGGTTTGAGTCCTCGTATTTGCGGTCTTTACAAGGATATGCTCCATATAACTGGCATTAATGTGCTCTGCAATTCTTTTTGCAAAGCCCGAAACCTGGTTATAACCCCGTTTTTTAAACTTTTTTTTATGTAATGGAACAGGTATTACAATATCAATATGGTTTAGAGCGTTTCTTTCTTTTAGAATCTGGCCATACCAGTCCCCTAAAAATCGACTTAATTTAGGTTGATTTTTATATTTTAAAAAGTGGATTAAATTTTTTACAATCCCCTGATCTGAATAAAAAAGGAAAGCAGCGGCCTTTTTTATGTCAATACGGCCGTAAAATATTGTATCCACTGCATTTTGCTCAATAAAATTGTATTCGGTCAGTGGTATTTGGTTCCGACAAAGTGTACACAACAGCTGCTCTCCTCGATATAATTGAACATTACATCCAAAACACAACCTCGGTAGAAGTACCGTGTTGATATCATTTATTATATTTGATAGCTTGGAAAAGTACAAATCTTAACTAAACCTAATCTTATTTACTTAGCCTATCTGAATGGATATTCAAGATAATAAATTTAACTATAAGATAATACTTGCTGCATTAGTTGCCGTAATAATAGGTATATTAATAGCTTTCTACTATAGTTATGCCCAATCCAGAACACAAATAAACTATCTTGAAGATGAAAAAGGGCTCCTCGTAAAGGATTTAACCCTGATGAAGACTGAAGTAGACCGACTGTCAGCACTTAACGAGGTTAACGAAATAGAATTACAGGATTCGAGATACCGTGTACAACAGCTTTTGGACTCGGTGGGAAGACTAAACTTTACCGTTGCTAAATTAAAGGAATACAAGAAAGAGCTTCGCGAATTAGAAATAAAGCACGATAGTCTTAAACTCAAAAATAATTTTCTTAAATATAACAATATGCTGCTCTCCGATAAATATGAGGAGACTCGCAAAATGATTGAAGACTTAAGGGGAAAAAGTAGTTCTTTGGCAGAAGCAGAAGCCTTATTG
>JABDPH010000519.1 GCA_013042925.1 Eudoraea sp. | reverse complement strand
ACAATTTTCTATTAGTAAGCTTTTTGCCAAAAGCGGAATGAAGCTTGTAAAAGTAAAACCCTTAATATTTGATTCCTTTTATGTTTCCTTGCTTTCTGAAAAATATAAACAGGGGAAGGGAAATTTTTTAAGAGCATTTTTAATCGGACTTATGTCAAATGTTCGGGCATGGAAAACAAAAGAGTATTCTTCTCTCCTTTACATTCTTAAAATGGATGAAAAAGCGTTTTAAAGCGATCTAAGCGCATTTTATTCACTTTAGTATATTTTCCCTTATGACCTTTGAATTTATCAATTTAAAGACCTCCGGATAAATGAACAAGCAATAGATGAAACAAGCTCTTTACTTAATTTTATATAAATAAAATCTATTGTTTCCAAAATAGTCATATTAGAGGAACTTGAGCCTTTTACTAACCGACAGTTTAATTATTCAATAAAACTCAAATCATTACAAAAACCTTTCCTATTTTTGCCGAACTAAATTTATGACCAAATGAAAAAAATAGTTTTAGCGATGTTTTTGATCGCAGCGGTTGCTTGTGAGCAAAACAAGATTGGCTTTGTTGATAATGTAAAACTGATGGATGGCTATCAGGAAAAAATCGATATAGAAGCCAGGTACCAGGTTAAGGCAGAAGCTCTAAATAAGAAAAGGGATAGTATTTCTCAGGCGTTTCAGTTAGAAGCTCAGGCTTTTCAAACCAAAGCACAAAGCATGGCTCAGGACAAAGCGCAGGAAGAATATGGCTTGTTACAACAAAGAGGCCAGTTTATTGGTCAGCAGTTGCAACAGGAAGAACAACAAATGCAATCAGAAGGGCAGACAGAAATGGATAGTTTGATCAGCAGGGTTAAAAAGGAGATTAGTGGCTATGGAAAAAGCAATGGTTATACCTATATCCTTAGCGGTGGAGAAGGCGGTAGTGTCCTTTATGGAACCGATACAAAGGACCTTACACAAGACATCTTGAAAATACTAAACGACAAGTACAAAAAGTAATTCTCTTTTTTATTTTTAAACTGGGTCTTTTTAAAATATAAATTGCTTCAGATCCGGATACAATTATAAATTTTGGAGGTGTTTCCTTTAAGGCTTACCCCTGAAGCAAATAAACCAGGAAAATTGCAGGAATAAAATAAATGGCTATGGTTCTTGCGCCATCATAGTCTTTGGCGATTCTCTGTCCAAACAGCAGCATTAGCAAAGCGATACAAGACAAAATAGCCCCATAAAGTGCAATAGTACTTTCTCCAATAGTTATTATTTGATAAAGCCCAACAAAGCACAAAACCCCTGATATCACTTCTGTGAGAAGTATGATGGCCAGTAATACAGGAACCATGCTTTTTAATGGCGTATCCTTAAAATGCCCTTGTAACCATCCCAGATTTCCTTTCCAATCAATTATTTTGTCTATCCCGCTTTGTAAGAAGGTAATTATCAGGAATAGCAAGATTAAAATAACCGCGGCATTATTTAGTATGTTTTCCATAAGATATGTTATATAATAATTTGATTATCAACACTTTAAATAAAGCAGATTGATTAAGCCGCCTTTCTATGCAATAAACGCGTAAGCCTGATAGACAAATCCGTGAGAATAATTTTGGAATTCCCGTTGCGCTCTATATGATATATAGCATCCTCAAATTCGTTTACAATAGGCATTATATTTCTTTCGTGAATAAACGGTGCAAATTTCTCTAACTGAAAGCCATCGATATGAATTCGCATATATACCAATTCTTTGACATTATAATTTAATAGCATAGCCTGTCTCATTACGGCCAGACAGTAGTTCAAAAATTTCTTTTGAGTTTCTCTTCCTGTTTTAGCTACTTCTTCACTCCAGAGAATTAATTCGTGTATTGCCGCCTTATTTCCTTTTGCCTTAAAAGCACTGCGCACCCATTGCACAAACCACTTCTCAAAGATTAATTCCTCAGAATCTTTATTCATAAGATCCATGGCTTTATTGAAGTTTCCATTTGCTTCATGTGCAACCTTTAAGGCTTCCTCTCTCATTAATCCTTTTTCTATTAATGCAGCTGAAATTGCCTCTTCAGACAAGGGCGGAAAGTGCAATGTCTGACATCTGGAGCGTATCGTTTGCAGAATCTGTTCTTCATCTTCGGCAATTAATATGAAAACGGTTTTGTCTGGAGGCTCTTCTATTAATTTTAGTAATTTATTTGAAGCGGCTATGTTCATCGTTTCGGCCATCCATAGAATCATTGTTTTGTAACCTCCCTCATAAGATTTTAAGGAAAGCTTTTTTACAATGTCATGAGCCTCATCAACTCCAATTTGGCCTTGTTTTTTTTCAATACCTATAAGTTGGTACCAATCAAAAAGATTTCCATAAGGCTGCTCTTTTATAAATTGTCGCCATTCCTCTAAATAATTATTGCTTACAGGATGCGATTTTACTTTACCTGAATTCGATACAGGAAATGCGAAGTGCAAATCCGGATGGGATAAAGAAGCGCATTTAACATTACATGGGTCCTCGATGGGTAAGTTCTCTCCACCGGAATTCTTGCACAACAAATATTGAGCATAAGCCAGGGCTGTTACGAGTGTACCACACCCTTCGGGGCCTACAAATAATTGGGCATGCGGTATGCGCCCTGCATCGGCACTGGTCCAAAGGTGATTTTTAATATGAGAGAGCCCTAGAATGTCCTTAAATAACATACCTTCAAATATAGGACATTTGATCATCTAACAATAAATAAATGGCGTCGCCTTTAACTGAATTGTAATAATCTTTACATTTGCCTTTCTCTAAACAAGTATTCCGAATGACAACAGTAGACGATTTTAATTTTGAAAACAAAAAAGCCTTAGTGCGTGTAGATTTTAATGTTCCGTTAGATGCAGAATTTAATGTAACGGATTCGAATAGAATTGAAGCGGCAAAACCTACAATTATTAAAATCCTGGAAGACGGTGGGAGTGCAGTCCTTATGAGCCACCTTGGCAGACCTAAAGGAGAGCGAAAGGCTGCCTTATCATTGTCACATATTTGTGATAAAGTATCTGAAGTAATAGGCGTGCAAGTGAAGTTCGTAGACGATTGTGTGGGTGAAAAGGTCGAAAAAGCTGTGGCAGAATTGGAAAGCGGAGAAGTGCTTTTGCTGGAAAATCTTCGCTTTAATGCTGAAGAAGAAAAGGGAGACAAATTGTTCGCAGAACAATTGTCGCATTTAGGGGATATTTATGTCAATGATGCTTTTGGTACAGCTCATAGAGCTCATGCATCTACTACAATAGTTGCGGGCTTTTTTCCTGATAAAAAATGCTTTGGATACCTTTTGGCAAAAGAAATCAAGGCCATAGAAAAAGTTATGAAAACGGGTGAGAAACCTGTTACGGCTATACTGGGAGGCGCCAAGGTCTCCTCCAAAATCACCATTATTGAAAATATCCTGAGTAAAATAGATCATTTGATTATAGGGGGCGGGATGACCTATACTTTCATAAAAGCACAAGGAGGGAAAGTAGGAAATTCAATATGTGAAGATGATAAAATGGACCTTGCACTCACCATACTAAAGAAAGCTAAAGACCTGGGGGTTCAGGTTCATCTTCCAGTAGATGTTATTGCTGCTGATGACTTTAGCAACAATGCAAATACTAAAATTGTCGCTGTAGACGATATCCCGGATGGCTGGCAGGGATTGGATGCAGGACCCAAGACTTTAGAAAACTTCAGGGAGGTTATACATGAATCCAAAACTATTCTATGGAATGGTCCAGTTGGTGTTTTTGAAATGGAGAGCTTTGCTAAAGGCACTATTTCAGTGGGCAATTATATTGATGAAGCTACCAAAAACGGAGCATTTTCATTAGTTGGAGGAGGAGATTCAGTAGCAGCGGTTAAGCAATTTGGATTTGAAGACAAAGTAAGCTATGTGTCTACTGGCGGAGGCGCTATGCTTGAAAGCCTTGAAGGTAAATCACTACCAGGTATTGCGGCAATATTAGAGGCTTAAAGGCGTTATCGAATAACTGGGATTTCTGTTTTTTTAAAATAGTTTAAGAAGCATTATTTTAATGTTTCATAAAAAAATACGATTTTAGCTTACACCCCACGGCCAAAAATCAGATTTATGACCGCAATTAGAGAGATAATTCGTTACATTATTATGCTTGTTTTTGTTATGCCATTGTTGGCACAAGAACAGGGCACACCTCCTACTTTGGAAGCCACATTCTCCGCTAAGGAAAAGGTTGAAGTTATCCAAAAACCAATTAAGCTAAATGGGGTATTTGAGGAAAGCCAAAAAATAAAGGACAATTCAATTGAGTCAACGTCAATAGTAGAAGGCTATAAGCTTCAGGATAATTCAGAGGCCGCTAAATACGATAGTTTATGGATGAAAGAGCTGTATGAAAATGCAAGCTTGTATGACGACATGTATAATTATGTCTCCAATCTGGAAATAGATACGTTAAAACAACTTACAATTGATACGGAGGTATTAAAAGAACGTCTGGAATTACTAGATCAGAAAACGCCATTTAACATTGCATATAACCCTTCATTGGAAAGAGTAATTCAGTCTTTTTTGTTGCGGAAGCATGAATTTATTGGGCGTATGATAACCGCAAGCCAGTTTTATTTCCCCATGTTTGAACAGGAATTGGACAATTACAATATTCCTCTGGAAATAAAGTATCTGGCCATCGTAGAATCTGCATTGAACCCAAGGGCAAAATCCAGGGTTGGGGCAACCGGTCTTTGGCAATTTATGTATAGCACAGGTAAGATGTATGGATTGGATGTAAGTAGTTATGTAGATGATCGTAGCGACCCTATTAAATCTACTGCAGCAGCTTGTAAATATCTGTCAAAACTTTATCAAACCTTTGGTGACTGGGATTTAGCGTTGGCGGCGTATAATTCAGGACCGGGCAATGTAAATAAAGCAATTAGAAGATCTGGCGGCTATACAAATTATTGGAACATAAGAAGAAATCTCCCAAGGGAAACTGCGGGTTATGTGCCGGCTTTCTTAGCGACCATGTATTTATTTGAGTATGCAGAAGAGCATGGAATTAAGTTAAATAAGGTAGAAAGACCTTATTTTGAAACCGATACGATTCATGTTAAACAGCTAATAACTTTTGATCAGATTTCAAAACTTGTTGGAGTAAGCATAGAGGAATTAAAAGTTCTCAATCCTTCATACAAATTAGATATTATTCCCAAAATAAAAGGCAAAAAGTATTTCTTAAGACTCCCGAAAGATGCCATTGGAAAGTTTGTAACCAACGAAGCGGCAATTTATACGTATGCAGAAAAAGAGATTAAAAGCAAGGAAAGCGCCTTACCAAAATTGGTCACAGCCGAGGACAGAATTCGATATAGGGTTAAAAGTGGAGATTATCTCGGAAAGATAGCCGAACGCTATGGGGTTGGAGTAAGCCAAATTAAACGATGGAACGGTCTTAGAAGCAATAATTTAAGAATTGGCCAGCGGCTAATCATTTACCCAAGAAAGCCTGTAACCACAGTTTCTTCAAATAAAAAAGCATCCATAAAATCTACGCCGGCGGTGAGTTTAAATGGAAATTCTAAAATTCACATTGTAAAAGCCGGGGACTCTTTATGGACTATCTCCAGAAAATATCCCGGAATTACTATTGAAAAATTAAAACAATGGAACGGTATTAGCGGTAACAATCTGCAGCCAGGCACTAAATTGAAACTGTGCGATTGTTCATCCTAAAAAAATTTATATGAAATACTTTGGAGCGCTATTTTTATCTCTTTTTTTATTGGTTTCCTGTAACGACAAAAATAAAAAGGTTTATAAACCTGTTTCTGTTGGTGCGATCAATTCGCTCGCTGTTGTTATGGACAATCAACTTTGGGAAGGCAAGGTGGGAGATAAGGTAAGGGAACATTTTGCAGCACCTATACTTGGACTTACCTGGAACGAACCACGGTTTTCTATAGAACATATGCCCCTTCAGGTATTTACTGGAATGACAAGGCATAGACGTTCCGTATTATATGTCAGTTTAGACAGTCTGGATTTGGCGCATATCAAAACGGATTTATATGCAACACCTCAAAAGGTTGGGGTAATTAAAGGTAAAACAGAAGAAGAACTAATAAGTAATTTAGAGGCTGGTGCAGATAAAATAATCGCCTCTTTCAGAAATACGGAAATGAAAGAAGCGCAGAAAAGATTTTTACGCTCACTTAATAAGGACACTATTTTACAATCCAAATTTGATATTTCACTTAGATTACCTTCCATATATACTGTTGGAAAAGAAGAGGATAATTTTGTTTGGATAGATCGCGAGATACCTAAGGGAACTATGAACATAATTGTCTATGCAATGCCCTGGGATAGTTTTGAAAATGATTCCACTTTTGTCAAAGATATTGTAAGGATGAGGGATTCTATTGGTAAAAAATATATTCCTGGTCCGGATATACCCAATAAAACAACCTATATGGTTACGGAAAAAGCGTTTGCTCCTTATGTTTTCCCTGCAGAAATTTCAGGAAAAAAAGCAGCTGAAGCAAGAGGCATCTGGGAAATTGAAAATTACCCTATGGCAGGCCCTTTTTTAACCTATATCGTTAATGACAAGGAAAATAAAAGAAAGTTGATCCTTGAAGGATTTACATTTGCTCCTGCAACTAATAAGAGGGATTATATGTTTGAGCTTGAAGCGATTCTCAAAACAGTTCAGTTTAGATAAGTAATTAAAATATTCAAATAAAAAAAGGCCCTGAAAAATTTTCAGGGCCTTTTTAATTTTTTTTAAACCTCCTATGATTAATCAAATGCAAATCCGGTGGCTACCCTGAAAATAAATGCATATATAGTAATAAGCAATAGAGCAAAGCAAAACCACGAGAATACTTTGAAATATTTGTTTAGAAAAATGTTAGTCCAATTGCGAAAAGCTTCTAAGTAGAGCTCTTTTAAAAGTAATAATTTATCCATATAGAGTATTTTTTGAAGTTAACTAAGACAAAGTTCTTTTTATGGATTTAATATGGTATATAAATCGGGTAAAGAGCCAAAATATTTGGCGTAGGAACAGGCCTTCTTATTAGCCTCTTTGAAAGGTATGGAATACAGGTTTAAATGCACGGAGAGCAGGCTTTAGTTGTAACACTACAGGGGAAACTACTTAAAATAAAAAAGCGCCCGTTTAAGGGCGCTCTCTGGTATCTAGGTTGCTTGGCATTAATCGAACGCGAATCCCGTGGCTACTCTAAACAAAAATGCATAAAGCACTATGATAAATGAGATAAAACAGAACCACGAAAATATTTTGAAATAATTTTTTATTAGAACATGGCCAAGGTTTTTGAATGCCTCAGAATATATTTCTTTAAGAAGTAAAATGTGTTTCATAGGTTGGTCTTTTTAAGTATAACTATATTTTTTATTAATACGTATTTTGGGCCGAATGTTTGTTGTGAAAGCGCTGCTTACAGTTGTGAAAATCAATAGATTAAATAGAAATCTTTGGGTAAAACTTACATATTTACAATTATGAACTCTGAACGCCTGTTCAACTGATGTTTGGCTGCGCTGCACCTCACTGTACCGTCACATTCGTTGAGTAATCTTTCTTCTCCGTAGCCAATGGCACTTTGTATGCGATCAGGAGAAATTCCCTGTGATATCAGATAATCCCTTGTAGATTTAGCCCTTTTATCCGACAAGTACTTATTATAGGCCTTTTTACCTCTGGAATCGGTATGAGATTCAATTTTAATAACCATTGTTTTATACTCATTCATCACTTCAACTAACCTATCAAGTTCATTCGCAGCATCCTTTCTTATATAAAACCTGTCAAAGTCAAAGAAGATCATCTCAATTTTGAGTTTTTTGATCCCATCTTCTATAGCAATGAGTTCTTTGAGCTTTTTCAGGGATACTTCGGTCTGCACTAACTCATTTTCTTTGGTGACAATAGTTTGCTCATCTTCAAAATAATCGTCTTTTACTGTCTTAATACTATATTTTGTGTTACTC
>JABDPH010000518.1 GCA_013042925.1 Eudoraea sp. | reverse complement strand
GCCCTGATCTACATGATCATTGATCATTTGAAGCGTACTCCCATACCCCGCTTTGTAGGGGGATGTAGCTTTTACAGGGGAATGATAGCGCCCCGCGGCAATATTAGTAGCAAAATCCCCGGGTGCTAAATTGGTGATATGAACGCCAAAATTCTTGGTCTCCATCCTTAATGCCTCGGTCATCAGGCTCAGCGCTCCCTTGCTGGATGAATAAATGCCCCTGTAAGGCAGTCCCATATATCCGGCTATTGAGGTAATATTTATTATTAGACCAGAATTTTGCTCTCTCATCTGCGGCAGTACGGCCCTTAATGCATTGATTGGCCCGTTGAAATTAGTGTCAAATACTTTTTTTATTTCTACTTCAGGCGTTTCCTCAATCGGACCTGTTATTCCAACTCCGGCATTGTTTATTAGCACATCAACAAAGCCTTCCTGGGCAATCAGATTATTTATGGCCTTTACAATACTGTTATTATCTCTGACATCTAATTCTAAGAGTTGAAAATCGGTAAATCCAGGATAGTTTTTCAAGTTACGGGTAGTTCCATAGACTTTATATCCTTTAGACTGAAGATACACGCCAATAGACCTTCCAATTCCTGATGAACCTCCGGTTATTAAAACAATTTTTTGTCTCATATGCCTTGCAAATAAACAAATAAAAAGAAGAGCAAGAAAATACTGAAATCTATATTCGGGACTCTGTTAGTAAACTAAATTAGATTGCAGAATGTGTTATAAACACAAAATTTATGGCATAAAAAAAAGGCAAGCTACCTACATCGCACCGCTACAACCTCTTACCCTTGCTGTGTTCCCACCCTGGGGGATTCAGAGGGAGCTGGTCGTGTAGGACTTGCCTCGTGCAAATATACGACCATTTTAAATCTGGAACAATCCTTTTACATTCTTATTTTTGTTCCAAAGCATTTAAATAAATAATACTTTTGCTCGTAGCAGCATCCAATATAGAGTTTAGTATTCTTAAACCGTAGAAGTAGAATCGCGTATGAATTTCATCAAGTTTTTCATTCCCATAGGAATGGCCATTCTGATCTTAGCCTGTGAAGGAGAACAAAAACCCAAACAGTTATTTGAAATTGAGTTAGCCGGTAAAAAAAAGGACTATAAAAATCTGGAGTCTTTAGCTGTTAGTATAAAGAATAAAAAAGGTAAAACAATAGATAAAGTTAGCTATTCCATTGATGGGCAAATTTTGGAATTAAAAGAAGATATATTAAATCTCGATGTAACACGCTTAGGACTAAAAGAACTGAAGGCTGTTATTGAATATGAAGGGAAAACAGCAGAAATAACTAAAAAGATAAGGGTTTTATCAAATGCTGCCCCCGAAATTTACACCTATGAAATTATCAACGAATATCCCCACGATTTAAATGCATTTACGCAAGGATTAGAGTTCTACAATGACACCCTATATGAGAGTACCGGTAGTGGTGGAAATGCCAAATCTTTTATTAGAAAAGTGGATTTCAAAACGGGTAAAGTTCTGCAGCAAAAAGATCTGGCCAAAGAATATTTTGGAGAAGGAATTACAATTTTGAATGATAAGCTATATCAACTTACATGGCGTAAAGGCTTAGGTTTTGTTTACCGGCTTTCTGACTTCAAAGAGCTGAATACTTTTCAATATGGGAAGAGCAAGGAAGGCTGGGGACTATGTAATGACGGAAAAATGATTTATAAAAGTGATGGCACTGAAAAAATATGGTTATTAGACTCTGAGACGCTGACAGAAGTAAGTCATATTGAAACGGTTACCAACAAGTCTATTTTTAATAAAGCAAATGAATTGGAATATGTGGATGGGAAAATATATGCCAATGTCTGGCAAAAGGAAAGTATGATGATCATTGATGCAGAGAGCGGCGCCATTGAAGGAGTCATTAATATGGCCGGATTGAAGAATAAAGTTAAAAAACATGATAATCTTGATGTTTTAAACGGAGTAGCATACAACCCAACAAGAGGCACATTCTTTGTTACAGGCAAAAACTGGGATAAGCTCTTTGAAATAAAGATCAAAAAGAAATAGAATGGAGGCATTTGAAAAAACGCTGGTTGTTCAATCTGATGATCTTGATGACCTGAATCATGTAAACAATGTCCGCTATGTTCAGTGGATTCAGGATATTTCCAAAGAACATTGGCAGCACCTGACTTCTAGTGAACTTCAGCAGCGTTTTATTTGGGTGGTGCTTAATCATAACATAACCTATAAAAGCGCAGCCGGCTTGGGTGATACCATTCTTCTTAAAACTTATATTGAAAGTTCCAAAGGAGCAGTTTCAACCAGGATTGTTGAGATGTATAATGCCAAAACGAATTCACTTTTAGTTCATTCAAAAACGACTTGGTGCCTTCTTAGTCCCGAAACACTTAAGCCTATACGAATTACAGAGGAAATTCGTTCTATTTTTGCAGATGTGACAAGGAATCCCTAGTTGAATTAATATGCGCCAAAGGTTATTTATTATACCAATCCTTCTTTTAACACTCCTCTGGTGCTCTTGCAGGAAAGATTTTCAATACGATATCAGTTCAGGAAATTTAGAGTTTTCAAAAGATACAGTCTATTTAGATACCGTTTTTACCAATATTGGCAGCAGTACCTACTCCCTGAAGGTCTACAACAAGTCTAATAACGACATACAAATTCCCAATGTGCGACTTGCACAAGGAAATAACAGTAGCTACAGATTAAATGTAGATGGTGAAGCAGGAAAAGAATTTGAAAATATTCCTTTAATGGCAAAAGACAGTCTTTTTATTTTTATAGAAACAACTTTTGATATTTCGGCCATAAACGAAAATGAATTCTTGTATACAGATGCCATCCTTTTTGATGAAGGACCTAAACAGCAAGAGGTACAATTGGTTACCTTAATAAAAGATGCCATATTCCTTTATCCGGCTGAAAATGCAGATGGAACAAAGGAAACTTTGCTCTTAGGACTGGACGAGGAAGGAAATGAAATTAGAATAGAGGGATTTCTACTTAGAGATGAGCAGCTAAGTTTTACGAATGAAAAACCTTATGTTATATATGGCTATGCTGGAGTGGCGTCAGATAAAATACTTAATATTGAAGCAGGTAGCAGGG
>JABDPH010000515.1 GCA_013042925.1 Eudoraea sp. | reverse complement strand
AGGTGGTAGCCCATTGGAAGATTTTACCAATAGAAGCTATAAGGGTAAATCAGCGACGACCATTAATATGACAGACATGCAACTAGTAAACGATACGAAAACAAAAATTGGAGATAAACCCTTGATTTTAATTGTTAAAGTGGCCAAGCCTATGATATTCTCTGAGATTGAAAAGAGTGCATCCTCTATTTTAATACATATGGGCGTGCAAGATCAGGCTTTGATGGAACTAATTACAGGTGAAGCTGAGCCCTCCGCACTATTGCCTTTTCAAATGCCAGCCGACATGAAAACCGTTGAGGAACAGTTTGAAGATGTTCCGAGAGATATGACTCCCTATAAAGATACCAATGGTAATTTATATGATTTTGCTTTCGGAATGAACTGGGATGGGGTAATTTCAGATGACCGTGTCAAAAGGTATAAATAATCACTTTTTAATTCAATATTTGTAACGAGTAATATTCTAAACCAATTTAATATATAAATCATGTTGAAAAAAATCTTAACCGGGCTGTTAGTTATTCTGATCGTCATACAATTTATACGTCCTGATAAAAACGAATCTAATGACCTAACCTATGACATTTCCACCAAATATGAGGTTCCGGATGATGTAAGTCACCTGTTACAGGTTTCCTGCAATGACTGCCACTCCAATAAAACGGAGTATCCGTGGTATGCAAATATACAACCGGTTGCCTGGTGGCTTAATGACCATGTAGTAGATGGTAAAAGACATTTAAATTTTTCAACCTTTACCAAAATGCCCATAGCCATTCAGAATCATAAATTTGAAGAAACCATTGAAATGGTTGAAGAAAACGAAATGCCTCTGCCGTCTTATACCAACTTCGGCCTACATAAAGAAGCTAATCTTTCGGATGAACAAAGAGAAAAGATTATTGTCTGGGCTAAAGATCAAATGACTTATCTAAAAGAAACCTATCCGGCAGATAGCCTTGTCATGCCCAAAAGACGAAAATAAGTCGTTATTTGGTATTGGTCACAAAGGCAATTTTCTTACTGTCCGGGGACCAGCTTGGTACATTTATGGAACCCTGCCCTCCATAGATATAGGCTATCACCTTAGGTTTACCCCCTTCATATGGCATAATACGCAACAAACAGTGTTTGTAAAAAGGATGATCTGAGGGGTCTATATCTTTGGGGAAAGATATAAATGCAATCCACTTTTTATCCGGACTGACATGAGGAAACCAGTCATTATACTCATCAAAAGTCAGCTGAGTCTTATCTTCTCCATTGGCTTTCATCCTCCAAAGCTTCATCTTTCCTGTACGGGTAGAATTAAAAAAGATATATTCACCATCCGGGCTATACTCTGGCCCATCATCTAGAGTAGTTTGATTGGTAAGCTGATTTTCCTTACCAGAATCTATATCAACGGAGTAAATATCATAAGCTCCATTTCGGTTGCCGGTAAACACCATTTTCTTGTTATCCGGCGACCAGCCATGTAAATACGATGCCCCTACCCCGGGTTTAGTAACCATTGTAGGAAGCGAATCTCCCTGAGCTGGTAAGTAATACAAAGCTGAAGTCCCACCATCATCCGGATTGTGATTGCTTAATCCCAATAACGTACCATCGAAGGTGAGGACATGATCATTATTGTTGTTTACCGCAAATCCGGTATTCAATGGAGAAATGGAATTGGTTGATAACTCATAGTTATACAAATGTCCTTTTGAATTATATATTAATCGTTTCCCATCTGATGTCCAGTTGGGCGCTTGTATAGAGTGAGCAGATCTGTAGATAATTTCCCGATGACCACTCCCAATATCCAAAATCTCAAGATTGCTTGCAAGATAGTCCCGATACGGGGTGAAATTTGGATCAACCGGTCTTATGATCCTTACGTTTCTAAATTCGGCAGATTCCAATACATCCGGATTATGAGAACAAACATATAATCCTATATAAACAGAATTGTCTAATTCCAAATCGGGTAATTCAACACTTGTAAACTCTTCTCCAAATTTGGCGGTAGACATAATAAACTTATTGCCTTTTCTTTCTAACTGAATAACATCCGGATAAGTATCCTCTGAAATCACCTCATTGGTATCTCCACCTATTTCTTTGCGAAATTGTAATGTAGTAAGGCCATCGCCATGAGTAGTGGCATTTACATGTTTTGAATTTGCATCCAAACTGTTTTTTACAATCCAGCCCACCTTTCTGTGCGGATCAACACCTTCGCCAAGAAATTTCACTTCTGCCCTAAGGATAAAGTCGCCCTGGATCG
>JABDPH010000509.1 GCA_013042925.1 Eudoraea sp. | reverse complement strand
ACCTGGAAGGGCTTTAAAGGTGAAACCAATAATATTTCCATGGTGCCTAATTCCTTTTCCCTGGTGATGGAAATTGAGGTCATCATTGCCGAAACCAGCATTAAAATAATAGTCATAACGCCGGGCACAAACATAAAAACGCTTTTTAATTCCGGGTTATAAACCATACGTGTTTGTGGGACTATTTGATAGGGAAATTCCGCTGATTTGTTTTTACTACTTTGGAATTTTTGAAGAATTGAAGTCACATAATTAAAAATAGTATTTGCCGTATTAGGATCTGTGGCATCCGTGATTATCTGTACATATGCCTTACCTTCTTTGATTAACTTCTGACTGAAATCTTTTTCGATATTTAGAACGGCCTTAACCTTTCCCTGTTTAAAAACGGTTTCTATATCGGCTTCCCGCTCAATGAACTGATCAATACTGAAGTATTCTGACGCTGCAATGCTGTTAATCATTTCCTCAGTTGTTGCATCTTTTGAATGGTCCAGGACAGCAATGTCTACATTGTTTATTTCGTTGGTAATAGCAAAACCAAATAGTAAGATTTGGGCAATTGGCATTCCAAATAAGATAAACAGCGATCGTTTATCCCTGAAAATGTGATAAAACTCCTTAATGACAAATCCTCTGAACTGTTTCATATCACATCCTGTCTTATCCTCTTGCTAGTTTTAAAAACACATCATTCATAGTTTCGGCTCCATATTGCTCTTTTAGTTTCGTAGGAGAGTCCAGTGCTTCTATTTTACCGTTAACCATAATTGAAACCCTATCGCAATATTCAGCTTCATCCATATAGTGTGTCGTCACAAAAATGGTAGTACCCTTATTTGCTGATTTATAGATCATTTCCCAAAATTGTCTCCGGGTTATAGGATCTACACCGCCCGTTGGTTCATCTAAAAAAACAATTTTTGGCTCGTGTAAGAGCGATACCGAAAAGGCTATTTTTTGCTTCCAACCAAGGGGTAAAGAACCCACCAGTTTATCAGTAAGGTCTTTCAACCCCAATTCTTCGGTTAATTCTCTTGTCTTTTCCTTAATTTTTGCTCTGGTAAGACCATATATACCGCCAAAAAAAGTTATATTTTCTTTTACCGTCAAATCATCATAAAGGGCAAACTTCTGGCTCATATAACCAATATTTTTCTTGATGTTTTCTGCTTCGGATACCACATCAAAACCAGCTACCTTGGCATCTCCGGCAGTAGGCTTGGAAATACCTATCAACATTTTCATAGCTGTGGTTTTACCCGCACCATTGGCCCCCAGAAAACCAAATATCTCACCTTGTTTCACCTCAAAAGTAATGGCGCTCACCGCGGTGAAATCACCAAACATCTTGGTTAATTCTTTAACTTCTATGACATTGTTATTTTCCATCATATGGCTAATTCCATAAAAGCATCCTCTATGGTTGGTTGTGTAATTTCTATGCTTATACCGGCCAGTTTTTTTTCTTCTAAATATTGCTTCAGCTGTTTTGGATCGAACCCTGTTCTTTTATCTGTATAATGGACAAATTCACCAAAAGGATAAACGCTATGACTATGTTCGTAGGCCTTTAAACTTTCAATCAATTGATACATATTATCCGCGCTCACATTATAAATAGCTTTAGGGTAATGCTTTATTATAGCTTCAGGAGTATCTATTTGTAGTATGTTTCCATCTTGTATTAAAGCGATTCTATCACATAGGGCCGCCTCATCCATATATGGTGTAGATACTAAAATTGTAATCCCTTTTTGTTGCAAACGCTTTATCATTTCCCAGAATTCCTTTCGGGAAACAGGATCAACTCCTGTAGTCGGTTCATCTAAAAACAGCACTTTTGGTTTATGGATAAGGGCACAACTCAATGCCAGCTTCTGCTTCATCCCTCCGGATAATTTGCCCGCTCTTCGGGTCTTAAAGGGTTCTATCTGCACATATATATCTTTGATTAAGTCGTAGTTCTGAGCAATGGTTGTTCCAAAAATTGTAGCAAAGAATTTCAGGTTTTCCTCCACTGTTAAATCCTGATATAATGAGAATCTTCCAGGCATATACCCAACACTTTCACGAATGGCTTTGTAGTCTTTTAAAAGGTCATAACCTGCTACAGAGGCTTTCCCTTCGTCTGCAATCAAAAGCGTGGTCAGTACTCTAAACAAAGTGGTTTTACCGGCTCCATCCGGGCCAATTAAACCAAAGAGTTCACCTTCATTAACTTCAAAGGAGATGTTCTTTAAAGCTTTTACAGTTTTATAGGATTTTGATATGTTAGAAACAACTATACTCATCAGTTGTTATCAGTAGTCATCCATACTTCTGCCGGCATTCCAATTTTAAGACTGCCATCGTTTGCTACATCAACCTTTATGGCATATACCAGAGCAACACGTTCCTCCTTGGTCTGAATGATTTTTGGCGTAAACTCTGCTTCCGAAGCTATCCAGCTAATGGTTCCCTTAAGAGATTGCATGGTATCTGCATCATCAATCTTAACAGTAACTTCCTGTCCTATTTTTAGTCCGGCCAATTGTGTTTCACTTAAATAGGCTCGTAGTTTCATCGTACTCAGATCTGCTATTTTATATAAAGGTCTGCCAAAAGAAGTAATCTCGTTGGGCTCGGCATATTTAGTTAGAACTGTACCATTAACCGGATTTATTATTTTACTTTTTAGAATTTGATCATCAATTTGCCTTAATTGAACATCAATGCTTTTCAGTTCATTGATCACTGGTGCATTTTGTATTTCAACACTTACTATTTGTTGTTTTATCACATCTATTTCCCCATTGATATCATCCAATTGCTTTTGTGTGCCTGCATTGTCTGCAATGAGGTTTTCTGCGCGTACTTTGTTTGTATTTGCAGTTTTTAGTTTAGCATTTAAAACTGAAATTTGAGACAATACACTTTTCGATTGTGAGGAGACCACGGCTCTGGATGACAACAACTGCTCTCGTTTAAGGGCTAAGGGAATAGTATCTATATACCCTATGAATACCCCTTTCTCCAGAAGGTCTCCTTCTTTTACATTGAACTGCATCAGTTTTCCGTTATTTTCCGCAGAAATGGTGATTTCAGTGGCTTCAAAATTACCGTATCCATCTGCTTTTCCGTTGTCACGGCCGCACGACGAAAGACTTAGTAACACTATTACTATTCCTGACATATACGCTGCTTTATTTCTCATTTTTGTCCTTGAATTATATTGTAGTTTGCCTTGGCAAGTTCCAGTTGAATTTTATGGGTGATTAATGTATTCTCGTCTGTGTATAAATTGGTTAGCTCCGTGATATAAGCCGATGAAGTAATCACGCCGTTCTTCAGTTGTGAATCAGCTGCATTGAGCACTTCTTTTCGCAACTTAATGATCTCTATATCTGAAGCAATAAATCCTGAAATCTTTTCAATTTCAGATTGTTGTTGCTGGAGCTCAATATTGGTGTTAAGATTAAATGTATTCGTTTCGGTATCAATGATGTCTTTATTTATGGACAATGATTCTCTTTGCTTTTTAGTTGCATTCCAGTCGAATACATTCCAATTTAACTTCAGGCCAACAACATAAAAAGTCTTAAACGCATTCTCTAAAGGGTTTAATCCCGGATTCCCGTAACCTCCATCTGCAAAGCCATAAATTTTAGGTAAATTTTGCCTGGAAAGTAATTGATCTGAAGTTTCCAGCTGTGCTTTCTTAAGCTGAAATAACTCCAGCTCAGGGCGATAAAGTTCAGTATTCAAATCAGTGGTAATCTCAGGGTTCTGCAAGAGGGTAGTGGAGGTGATCTCCTTGCCTATAAGTGATGCCAGGGTTTGCAGCAAACTAGCCCTGTTTAAATCCAATTCTATAAAACCCTGGTTAATTTTTAGTAATTCCGCTTCCAGTACTTTATCTGAGGCGGGCAATATCGTACCGTTTTTAATACCAGACTGCACTTCATTAAGTTTTGCGCTAAGTTGTTCTCTTTTTGCCTCCAAAAGAGCTCTGTTTTCCTGCGACAATAAAATGGAAAAATACAGCTGATTAACCTGCTTTTTTAATTGGTACAAATTAACCTCCAACTGTTTTTGTTTTGTTCTTAAACTGGCTGTTTCTGCCTCAATAGATGTATTGATCAATCCACCTCCATAGATTAACTGATTAACAGTTAGAGTAGCTCGGTATTGATCTTTATTAGGCGGTACAATCCCCGTATCCGGCAGTGGTATTTCTATCACTTCAGATTGGTAGGTTGCCTGGGCGTTCAAATTCAATTCGGGCAGTCTATCGGTCTCAATGGCTTCTATATCTATTGCATTTTGTTTTTCATAAAGCTCAGACTGCCTTGCTAAGGGATAATTAGTGTCTACCAAATTATAACAATCAGTTAGTGTGAGAGGTTCCTGTGCAAAAGCACCCAGAGAAACCAGTACTATCAGATAGCTACTTAAATGTTTCATTTGCTATGCTTTTATAGAGTTTATAATAAAATCCGCGACTTCTGTTTTTCTGTCTTCTACAAGTTGCTTAAAGGCCTTGTCATCTATATTTACAAAAGCCTTTATTAAAGGGGAAGCTACAAAAGGAAAAATATTTAAAGCCATAATATTTATGAATAACTGTTCTGCTTTTATAGGCTTAAGTATTCCTTCCCGGATCTCAACATCAATTTGTTTTTTAAATTTTTCAATATTGGGAAATCCCTTCTTCCCTTTCATTTGTAATACAAAATCGGGATTCCTGTTGAGTTCCTGAATAATAAAAGTTGGCAGATAGGGGTGTTTACTTATAAATGAAATATAATTTGCCGTAAAGTTTCTAATTTTTTCCTCCACAGAGGATTTGTCATTTAGTATGGAGTTAAGCTGAGGTGCCAGGAGCGCGAAAGCATTCTTAAAAACCGCTTCAAACAGAAGTTGTTTACTCCTGTAATAATAGTGCAGCATGGCTTTATTGATCTGTGCTTCATCTGCTATTTCCTGCATTCGTGCACCATCCATGCCTTTATTTTGAAACACCCTTTTGGCTGCATCCAATATGATATGTTCTGTTTTGGAGTCTTTTGTTTTAGTCATTTTCAACTATTCAGTTTAACCATATGGTTAACAAATATATAAAAAGAATCCTAGTTTAAGCTATCTGCTTTAAACTTTGTTTTTATAATTTCACAATAGTTAAGGCATTTTATGACTTCATGATATTATCAATTTAATTTTAGCATGAGAAAACAATTTGGTGCACGCGCCTCAAAAGCTGATATTCAAAACTATGCCACTTCAAAGCATTGGGACGGGACCAAATTTGAAAACCTGGAAGTCACTAAAATGGATATCAATTTTCAAACCTTGCCCAAGTTACTCTATAAACAGTTTTGTGAAAAGGTGGGGAGGGAGCCGCTACGCAAATTACCTATAGCTCCTTTTGATAAGCATGCTTTCTTAAGTGTTTCGGAGAAAACAAAGTTTATATGGTATGGACATTCGGCAATACTATTGAGAATGAATGGACTTACCTTATTTATTGATCCAATGCTGGGCCCAAATGCAGCGCCAATTGCGCCTTTTCCCGTAAAACGATTTAGTGAAAACACCCTTGAGCTCATAGATGATTTCCCTGAAATTGATCTGCTCCTAATGTCCCATGATCATTACGATCATTTGGATTTGGCAAGTATACAAAGACTAAAACCGAAGGTTAAACACTATTTTGTGGCTTTAGGTGTTGCACGTCATTTGATAAAATGGGGTATTCCCCAAAAAGATATCACAGAATTTGACTGGTGGTCCAATCAAAGTTTTAAGGATATAGAAATTACCTTTACGCCAACGAGGCATTTTTCCGGACGGGGCCTAACAGACCGGGCCAAATCACTTTGGGGTGGCTGGGCCTTTAAAACGGCAAAAGAAAACATCTGGTTTAGCGGGGATAGCGGTTATGGGACCCATTTTAAAACTATTGGAGAACAATTAGGTCCGTTTGACTTTGCTTTTATGGAATGTGGGCAATACAATGAAAACTGGCATCAGATTCATATGTATCCGGAGGAGAGCGTCCGGGCTGCTCTGGAAAGCAGGGTTGTTGGATCTATGCCTGTACATTGGGCCGGATTTCCTTTGGCACAACACTCCTGGAAAGACCCTATCAATAGGTTCGTCAAGGAAGCCTCGAAACAAAATATTCAATTTAGTCATCCTGTAATAGGTGGTTTGCATACCTATCAAGAAGACCTTACACAACGATGGTGGGATGACATACACTAAACTTTTGGTTTTTGTTTGGCAATTTGGTGATATATAGAATGTAACCCGTATGGCTCACGATGAATATTTAGCATTTAGAATAAAGCAATTATTTAAACATCTTGGGGTGAGGTTTACATCAAAAAAATCATGGGAGGTCATTTATTCTATGTTGATAACAATATGTATTGTGGGGTAACTTTTACATAGTCCAAATAGGCGAGGAGGTCCTAGGCATGGAGATAGGTAAAAAGCTTGCCTGCTAAGCTCTTGGCAAAAGCAGGCAGAAAGCGAATAAAGAAATAGCACAAATAGCACAGGCCTTCACTTTTTTTATCCGAGAAGTTAACTATTTGAATAAAATCCTTCCCGGTCTACTTTCAAAAAGTTAATATTGCTTTCAATTCTAACCCATATGGAGTCTAAAAGGAATGTTCCTCTAATAATCGGCGCTTTCTTCGCAATTTATGTGATTTGGGGTTCTACCTATTTACTCAACAAGATTGCTGTGGCGGAGCTACCGCCCTTTATGCTGGCGGGAGTGCGTTTTACAGTGGCCGGACTTCTTATTTTTGGAATTGCTGCAATTTTGGGTAAAAGCCTTCGTATTACCAAAAAGCAGCTGGGCAATACCATCCTGGTAGGTTTCCTTTTTTTAAGTTTTGGGAATGGGGTAGTGGTATGGGCTCTGAAATATGTGGATAGTAACTTTGCAGCCCTGGAAATCTCTGCTCAACCCCTAATAGTTCTGCTTATGATGTGGATCCTGCAGGGAAAGAAAATACAAAGCAGTTCTATCGTAGGGATTTTTTTAGGGGTCCTGGGAATGTATTTACTTATTAACCAAAAAGCGGTGCTGGAGCAGGAAAACGCTTTGTTGGGAATAGGCATGATCTTTTCTGCTATGCTGGCCTGGGCCTATGGCAGCCTTTTTGTAGGCCGGGCCGATTTCCCGAAAAACTTTTTTGTAAATACGGGTTATCAGATGTTTATGGGTGGACTCATGCTGGGCCTTATGAGCC
>JABDPH010000008.1 GCA_013042925.1 Eudoraea sp. | reverse complement strand
CTATCGGGCAACGCAGATGAAACAAGAACTCAGTTAAGTGCATTGCGCATGGAATTGGCAGAACGCCTGGGCCTTAGAAATCCAAAAGAATTTGCCCCATTATGGGTCGTAGATTTTCCATTGCTGGAGTTGGATGAAGAAACGGGCAATTACCATGCAATGCATCACCCATTTACTTCTCCAAAGCCCGGGCAGTTAGAATTACTGGAAACTGATCCGGCTGCGGTAAGGGCTAATGCCTATGATTTGGTTTTAAATGGAAATGAAATTGGTGGAGGATCCATACGAATTCATGACAAAGAAACACAGGCCACCATGTTCAAACATCTGGGTTTTAGTCCGGAAGAAGCCAAAGAACAATTTGGCTTTTTAATGGATGCCTTTCAGTATGGCGCTCCACCTCATGGAGGAATTGCATTTGGTTTAGACAGACTGGTTGCCATTTTAGGAGGACAGGAGACTATCCGTGATTTTATAGCATTTCCAAAAAACAATAGTGGAAGGGATGTAATGATTGATGCGCCTGCCTCCATTGACAAGAAGCAATTGAAGGAACTAAGTTTAAAATTAGATATTCAATCTTAGCATTAATCCCTCTTAAAGGTAGCATTTTTTAATACCTTTAAACGTATAATCTAATAATGCCCAACCGTATTACACGCTTGTTTACCAGGTTTCTTAAGTGGAGGTATAAACATATTTCCAATAAAACCTTTACACAGCTGATGAGTGTGGTTGTAGGATTTTTAGCCGGGCTTGCCGCTGTTACCCTTAAAAACATTACCTACTTCATACAATCCCTTCTGGAAAAGGGAATTGTTTTTTCAAACAATCAGCTCTATTTTATAACACCAATTATTGGCCTTACACTTGTTTATCTCTATGTAAAGTTTGTGCATAAAGAAAAATTGGAGCACGCCATTTCCTCTATACTTTTTGCCTTGTCTAAAAAGAAAGGAATTATTGGGGTAAAGAAAATATATTTACCCCTTGTTACAGCTCCGTTGACCGTCGGTTTTGGGGGTTCAGTTGGTCTTTTGGGCCCTGCCGTAGCTTCGGGAGCAGCTATAAGTTCAAATGTTGCGAGATTATTACATATTAATGCCAAAACAAGGTCCCTTCTTATAGCCTGTGCATCTGCGGGAGCCATTGCTTCAATATTTCAGTCTCCGATAGCAGCCATAATTTTTGCCGTAGAAGTTTTTAGCCTTGACTTGACCATGATCTCAATGCTTCCATTATTACTGGCGTCCATTTCGGGGGTTCTTACTTCATACTTCTTTCTTGGCGATGAATCGCTATTTAGTTTTTCAATAACTGAAAAATTTGAAATAAAAGACACCTTTTTCTATATCGTTTTAGGTGTAGGTACCGCAATCGCATCTATTTATTTTACAAAAATGTATTTTGGAATACTAGCCTTCTTTGAAAGATTTAAAAGTCCTAAATATAAATTACTGGTTGGCGGATTAGCCATTGGAATTATGCTCTATTTTATTCCTCCACTCTACGGGGAAGGTTTTGGTTTTATAAATAACTTGTTGCATGGCGAACATGCTATTGCTTTAGGCAAAACACCTTTTGATAGCTATACAAATAACATATGGGTAGTAATAGCCCTCTTATTTGGGATTACAATTTTCAAAGCTGTGGCAATGACCACCACTTTTGCAGCGGGTGGTTCGGGAGGTATATTTATCCCTACTATGGTAATGGGAAGTGCCTTGGGTAATGTTGTTGCCAAAGTAATAAACAACTTAGGCCTGGGGCTTTCCGTAAATGAAAGTAATTTTACGCTTATAGGGATGGCAGGACTTATTGCAGGAGTACTTCAGGCACCCCTGACAGCCATCTTTTTAATCGCTGAAATTACGGGAGGCTATGAGCTTTTTGTTCCCTTAATGATTACCTCAGCAATATCCTTTCTTCTGACAAAAAATGCAATTGATTATACTATATATACCCGAGAATTAGCAGAACAGGGTGCGCTAATTACGCATGACAAAGATCAAGCCGTTCTTACTTTAATGCAGCTCGATGAGATTATTGAACGCGATTTTAAAACTATTCGGCAGGATATGACTCTGGGTGAGCTTGTACATAAAACAGTTGCAAAATCTACAAGAAATATATTTCCCGTAATAGACACAAATGATGCCCTGGTTGGGATAGTATCATTAGATGATATTAGGGAATTTATGTTCGACACATCTATGTATGAGAAAATAAGTGTCGAATCCTTTATGCACAATGCGCCTGAGCTAATATTTTATGAAACGGACTCCATGAAGAAGGTAATGCAAAAATTTCAGGATAGTAATGCCTGGAACCTGCCTGTTATAAAAAATGGGAAATATTCAGGATTTATTTCAAAATCCAAGTTGCTGACCGCATATAGAAGGAAGTTGATTAACTTTACACAAGAAGATGCGAATTAAATTAAAACATATTGTTCTGGTAATTGTTTTGGCTTCGTTTGGGGCAATCATTTATGGCTTTACACTAGGGGAAGATCAATCGCAAATTGCCAATAAATTCATTGGTTTTGGAACGGTTGGACTATTTTTAATAGCTATGCCACTATTTCTTATAAAGGAGAGTAAAAGCAGGAAAGTAAAGGATTATATGCTTACCGAAGAAAATATTCGTAAAATGCAAGGCAAACTTCCCAAAAAGACTGAAAATCAATAAATTTGGTCAAATTTTACCTTTTCTTTAAAGAGGTCTGCCCAAAAAATCATACTTTCGTAGGGTAATTTTTTTATTTTAATACTTATTTTGATGACAGGAACTGTAAAATTTTTCAATGAATCCAAAGGATACGGGTTTATTACCAACGACGACACCGGGAAAGACATCTTTGTTCATGCAACAGCATTGAACGGAGTGGAACTAAACGAAGGCGACAAAGTAGAATACCAAGAAGAAGAAGGAAGAAAGGGCATGGTTGCCGCACAAGTGCAGGTAATCGGATAACAATATTTTATTTTGAATTGAACCATCCCCGAATCTATTTCGGGGATTTTTTTTGCCCTTAATTTAACCTTCGTTTCAGAATAAAAAATCGTTTTAACAGTTCTGAACACTCCTCTTCCATAATGCCACCGGTTATTGAAGCTTTCGGATGTAATTGCCCGCCTGAAACAGAAAAACCCCTTTGCGGATCATAAGCCCCAAAAACAACTTTTGAAATTTGACTCCAAAAAAGCGCACCAGCACACATTTGACAAGGTTCCAGGGTTACATATAAGGTGCAATTTTGCAGATATTTTCCTCCCAGAAAGTTGGCGGCTGCGGTAATTGCCTGCATTTCTGCATGAGCCGTTACATCATGAAGTTGCTCGGTTAAATTGTGTGCCCTTGCAATTATTCTATCCTGTACTACAATTACTGCCCCAATGGGTACCTCTCCTTTATCAAAAGCAGTTTCTGCTTCCTGCAATGCCCTTTTCATAAAATAGGCATCGTCATATTTAAGATCAAAAGACATAATAGTACAATAATAGGTATAGATCTGGTTATAACAAAAAAATGAATTAATGTACATTTGCTACTTCTTATGAAACTATTGAATTCTATCAATTATCCTGAGGACATTCGCAAATTAAAAGCGAAGGAATTATCACTTCTTGCCAAGGAATTGAGGGAATTTATCATTGGCATAGTGGCCGTAAAAGAAGGACATCTGGGTGCAAGCCTTGGAGTTGTAGAATTAACTTTGGCAATACATTATGTATTTAATACCCCCTTCGACAGATTAATCTGGGATGTTGGTCATCAGGCTTATGGTCATAAAATTATCACAGGTAGAAAAAATGTCTTCAGCACCAACAGGCAAATGGGCGGAATTAGCGGTTTTCCAAATAGAGATGAAAGCGAGTACGATTCGTTTGGAACAGGCCACAGCTCTACTTCAATATCGGCAATTCTGGGAATGGCCATTGCGTCGCAATTAAAAGGTGATAACAAAAGACAACACATTGCCGTAATTGGTGACGCGTCAATTGCCAGCGGGATGGCATTTGAAGGACTAAACCATGCCGGTGTTTCCAATACAAATGTTCTTATTATCCTCAATGATAATGCCATTGGCATTGATCCCAGTGTGGGGGCCCTGAAAAAATACCTTACCAATGTTAAAAAAGGTACGGCAAAAGATGAAAATATTTTTGAATGCCTGAATTTTGATTATACAGGTCCCATTGATGGTCATGATCTTAATTTACTCATTAGGGAATTGGAACGGCTGAAAGATGTAAAAGGCCCCAAATTACTTCATATTATTACTACCAAGGGTAAAGGGCTAAAAAAAGCAGAAGAAAACCAGGTGGTCTATCACGCACCCGGAAAATTCGATAGTACGACCGGCGATCTGGTAGCCGCTCAGGCAGCAGATAAGCCTCCAAAATACCAGGACGTTTTTGGCGAAACACTTGTAGAACTGGCATTAAAAAATGATAAAATTATTGGTATTACTCCTGCAATGCCTACCGGAAGTTCTTTGAAGTTCATGATGGAGCAGATCCCGGAAAGGGCTTTTGACGTTGGTATTGCAGAGCAACATGCCGTAACCATGGCTGCAGGAATGGCCGCTGAAGGTATGTTACCCTTTTGTGCCATATATTCTACATTTTTACAAAGGGCTTATGATCAGCTAATTCATGATGTGGCGATACAGAATCTTCCGGTAGCCTGCTTTCTGGACAGATCCGGAATAGTTGGGCAAGATGGTGCAACCCATCATGGTGTTTATGATATAGCTTTTTTAAGATGTATCCCAAATCTCATTATTTTTTCACCCATGAATGAGGCAGAACTCCGTAATATTATGTTTACCATTCTGTAAGGCCTTTGTGGAGGTATTGCCATTCGATTCGCCAGTGG
>JABDPH010000503.1 GCA_013042925.1 Eudoraea sp. | reverse complement strand
CAGTACCTCCGGATTGTACCAATATCGTAAATCCAAAAAACGGCTCTGACAATATTGATGTAAACTCCAATATAGAATGGGAATCTGTGCCTAATGCCCTGGGTTATATAATATCTGTTGGAACTTTTCCAGGAGGAGCAAATATAGTCGATGCTCTAGATGTAGGTAATATAACCAATTACAGCTTTGATCAGCCCCTTCCCGAGGCCAGTACTATTTACATTAGAGTTATTCCCTATAGGTTTAATTTAGAAGCTGAAAATTGCCGAGAGGAGTCCTTTACCACAACTGGATTTCAGACCGAGCCGGATGAATTGCCCGTTCCTAAATTTTTTACACCGAACAATGATGGTTTTAATGACCAGTGGATAGTTACATCTACGCCGGAAATCGAAGTCAGTACAATACATATATTTAACAGATACGGCCAATTATTAAAACAATTATTTCCGGATCAGGGATGGGATGGAAGTTTTAATGGAAAACCACTGGCATCGGACTCTTATTGGTACCGGATTGAAACAACAGAGGGCAACGCACTGGTAGGCTTTTTTATGTTAAAGCGATAGTCATTTGTAGTCTTATTATGAAAATTGATTTCAGGTAGAAAAATCATAATGGAATATGGAATTATATTCCTTGAATAGTGTGCATTGGTGAATACAATTTTTCACTCAGATCCTTTTGTTACAGTACGAAATAGTGTAAATATAATTATGAGAATTTTAGGAGTCTTGTACTATTGAAAATAGTACCTTACATCCATGCGAAATGAAACCAATAAGATAGGTTTTCTTTTAATGCTACTGATCATTCCAGGTCTGTACGGTCAATATTCAGAGAGTGACTGGAAAGACAGGGATGAATGGATGAAAGTCAGTTATATTTTTGAAATGGCTGGCGTTGAAGAAGGTAATGTTGTAGCAGATATAGGCTGCCACCAAGGCTATTTGAGCATTCGGCTTGCAAAATATATTGGTGAGACCGGGAAAGTATATTCGGTAGATGTACGGGAAGACCGATTAAATAAATTAAATGATATCGCTACCGAAAGAGGCATAAGAAATATTCATACTATTTTAGGTGATTATGACGATCCCAAATTGCAGCAGCAAAGCTTAGATGTAGCTTTTATTATTGACGCCTACCATGAAATGAAGGATTATAAACAAATCCTTTTGAATGTAAAGAAAGCATTAAAACCGGATGGTCGCATACTGGTTCTGGAAAAACTTAAAAACGAAATGATAGGAAAATCCAGACAGGAACAAACTTTGGCACATACTATTTCACCAGAATTTGTTAAGAATGAATTAACGGAAACAGGCTTCTCAGTTACAGATCTAAAAAAAGACCTTGGTTATTGGGAAGAAGACCCGGATAAAAAAATATGGGTGTTACTGGCTGTGCTTCCTTGAAAATCAGTTTTTGTATCTTGTAAAAAGAAATATTTATCTTTTAACTTAAAGATTAAGCTATGAAAAATATCTTTCTCAACACAATAATTTTGATGCTGGTTACTGCAACTTTGACTGCTCAAAAAAATGATGAAAAGCATCAAAAAAAGGAAGACCAAAAAAATAGAGCATACAATGCTATGCAAGAACTGATCGATTCTGGTAATTATCTGTTCGATCCAAACTATATTTCACCAGGAATAACATTAGCAACAATACCAAATCGTTTTATAGTTAAAGATGGAGAGGTTGATATAGATTTACCCTTTTATGGTACGGGGAGAGGGGCTGGTGGCTATAATACCAACCCCTACATCAACTACAAAGGGGTTCCGGATAAATACAATGTAAAATATATTGATAAGAAAAGACGGTCTATTATTAAAATAGGCGTACGCAGCGGTTCTGAGCGCCATGATATTACTCTTACTGTGGGCTATGGTGGCCAGACCACCGTAAAAGTAATAAGCAGTGCCAGGTCTTCAATAAATTATATTGGCCATTTGAAGCCCATAAAAGAAGAAAATATTAACTAAATATGATAAAAATGTCTGACAATTCCTGTCGACTATAGTTTAATAAGGTGAAAACACTAGCAGCTTTATATAAGACCGGATCTTCATTTAAATTTCTTATTCTTGGCATAATTTATTTATTACCAATTTTTGGCTGTAGCCAAATAGACTATAATCAATTACGTGAGAATATGATAAAGAAACAGTTGCTGGCGAGAGATATAAGGGATCCGGCTACCTTAAACGCAATGCGGATTGTTCCCAGGCATGAGTTTGTGCCAACCAAAATGCAAGCATATGCTTATGCAGATCATCCGCTGTCAATAGGAATGGGACAAACCATTTCTCAGCCATATATAGTTGCTTACATGACTCAGATCCTGGAATTAAAAAATCACCACCGGGTTTTAGAAGTGGGAACCGGATCGGGATATCAGGCAGCCATATTAGGAGAATTAGTAGATAGTGTCTATACCATAGAAATAGTTGAATCACTAGCTTTTACAGCAAAAAACAGACTTTTGGAGTTGGGGTATGACAATATAAATGTGAAATCGGGTGACGGATACCTTGGTTGGCCAGAGAAAGGCCCTTTTGATGCAATAATAGTTACAGCAGGAGCAGAGGAAGTACCCCAGCCACTTTTAGAACAATTGAAAGAAGGAGGGAGAATGATTATTCCGGTTGGACCCCATAATGGGGTCCGGCAATTATTGCTGATCACAAATAAATCGGGGAAATTTAAAAGCAAGGAAGTAATGGCTGTGCGGTTTGTTCCCCTTACTAGAAAGAATAATTAAAACAAAATAGAGTACAAAAAAAGGAGGTTAATTTCTTTTACCTCCTTAGTTAGATCTCTGCTGGCCTTAGTGGACCAGTTCCTTGCTTATTGTTACCGGACATAATTTCTGCTTTCTGTCCAACGAACTCGTTTACTGTCCTTAAGACTGGAGAAGTATGAAAACCTTCTGGAATCTGTTGGTGAATGTTGTAATAAATTTCTCATTTCTTTGATTTTTAATATTTTGATTACTTTTTGTTTTACTATCTATTATTAGACAGTATAGTGCCTTACTTCTGCCCAGCGTACCCTTTTGCTGTTTTTAAAATTGGAAAAGAACGTGTGCCTTCTGGCTTCTGTTGGTGTTTGTTTAATAAAATGTCTCATGATTGTTCGTTTTTAAAATTAATATTAATTGGTATAGTTTCTTGCTTCTGACCAGCGTACTCTCTTGCTGTTTTTAAAATTAGAAAAGAATGAATACCTTCTTGATTCTGTTGGTGTTTGATTATTAAAGTTTCGCATCGTTTTTATTTTTAAATTGATATTGTCTGTTTTTACTTTTTTAAACTATAAATCTTGATAACTTACATCTAATAGACGACAATAAATCTTATTTGTTACAGTACTATGTATAAAATAGTACCGTTTTATGCAATTTTTAACATATTCTACATTCCAAATGAAGAAAAAATACAGCTATATGTTTGTTATACAGTATTTTAGATAATCTGTAAGAATTTGAAATTTTTTAATACCAAAAAGTGAATTTAGGGGGATACCTGTAAAAAAGACAAAAAAGTCGAGGATAAAAAGCAATTAAAACTTATATTGTAGAAACCAGTCGCACCAAAACCTAACAAATGTCATATGCTATATTTTTTATCCATATTAGATTTATGATTTTATACCCAAAAACAAGAACATATGAAAATATATGATGACAAACACATTAAAAATGTAGTATTCGTTGGAGCACATAATAGTGGTAAAACCACGCTTGCCGAAACCATGCTCTTCGAAGCCGGTCTTATCAATAGGAGAGGAACTGTAGAAACACAAAACACAGTTTCAGATTATCATGAAATTGAACATGAAAGGGGAACTTCGGTTTATGCTACACCGCTTCATACAGAATGGCGTAATTATAAAATAAACATCATAGATACTCCGGGCCTGGATGATTTTGTAGGAGAGATTATTTCATCAATTCGTGTTGCGGATACAATCGTAACAGTATTAAACGCTCAGCACGGCGTGGAAATTGGAACTGAAATCATTTGGAATTATGTCAACAACTACTCTAAGCCTACACTTTTTGTTGTAAATCAAATAGACCATGCAAATGCAAATTTTGAGGACTCGTTCAAAGGTATTAAGGCACTCGTGGGTAACAATGCAGTAGTTATTCAATATCCATTGGTTATTGACGGTGCACAATGTATTGTTGATGTGCTTAAGATGAAATGCTATAAATTTTCACCTGAAGGAGGAAAACCTGAAAAATTATCGATTCCTGAAGATCAAAAAGAAAAAGCAGATGAATTGCACAATGAACTGGTTGAAAAAGCAGCAGAGAATGACGAAGAATTATTGGAGCTATTCTTTGAGAAAGGTACCTTAAATGAAGATGAAATGCGGGTAGGTATTAAAGCAGGGATGCTTAATCATGAATTATTTCCGGTTTTCTGTGTTTCTGCACTAAACGATATGGGTAGCGGCAGACTCATGGGCTTTATAGATAATGTAGCACCGGCTGCGGCCGATTTAAAACCAGAGCAAACCGTTGAAGGAGATATGCTGGTTCGCAAGAAAGAAGCGCCAACAGCTTTATTTGTTTTTAAAACGGTATATCAACCCAGTTTAGGGCAGATTTCCTTTTTTAAAGTAAAATCTGGAGAAGTTAAGGCAAATGATAAATTGGTAAATTCCAGAACTGGTGATACTGAAATACTTAATCATCTTTATATAATGGATGGTAAAAAACGGGATGCGGTACCTAAATTGGAGGTAGGTGATATTGGAGCAACATTGAAACTCAAAAGCACAGAGACCAATGATACACTGCATGCACCCGGAAAGTCAATTACTATTAAGCCTATACAATACCCAGAAGCCAGAACCCACAAGGCAGTGTCAGCAGTTAAAAAGAATGAGGAAGAGAAACTTAGCGATGCTTTAAAGAAAATTCATAATCAGGATCCAACAGTAGTAATTGAGTTTTCCAAGGAACTAAAACAACTTATTTTGGGTTGCCAGGGAGAATTACATTTAGCAACTATTAAATGGATATTAAACAATATTTATGGTGTTGAAACTAAGTTTGAACAACCAAAAATTGCCTATAGAGAAACCATACAAAAAGCCTCAAATGCAAATTACAGACACAAGAAGCAATCCGGAGGTGCAGGTCAGTTTGCACAAGTTCATCTAAAAATAGAACCCTGGTACGAAGGCATGCCTGAACCAGAAGGGTTTAACATCCGTGGCAAGGAAGAAGTTGATCTTGACTGGGGAGGTAAATTGGTGTTCTATAACTGTATTGTAGGGGGAGTAATAGACATTCGATATTTGCCATCCATTAAAAAAGGTATTCTGGAGGTTATGG
>JABDPH010000492.1 GCA_013042925.1 Eudoraea sp. | reverse complement strand
CCTTAGCTGTGGTTATTTCGTCCTGATAATTTAAAAATCTCCCTTCAGACATTTTTGCATTTTCAATGAACTGAAAATCATAGGAAACGCCTTGAATCCCATAAACCAATGCCTCTTTTCCGTAATTCACCGAGACATTTCGGACAAATATCCTGGGTGATTTGTATTCAATTTTATCTCCAAACAATGCAAGCGAAGATTCATAATTTTCATTTTTAAGTTGGATACTCCTTCCCGGGTTAAGTCCTTTGAATTCCTTGGAGGTAACCCCTGGCCAAACCCAGACACTGGTAGCAGCATCTTCTTCAAATTCATGGGCAACGCCATTTTGCATTCCCTGACCAAATCCCAATAAAATTACTAGTATAAAAATTCCTGAGGCCACAGATAGCCCAGTAAGGAAAGTCCGTAATTTGTTTTTACGGATAGTGTCAAAAATTTCCTGCCATCTTTCGAGATCGAGCATGAAGTTGGCTAATTAATGATTAATGTTTTAACTTCTTATAAATAAGACTTCCAGAAAAAGTAATTGTTACAGTCAGCACAGTAAAAAAATGTTAAAATTGATCCTATTATTTATGATCTCATTTTTCTGTAAACAAAATAAAAAAGAACACCAAGCAAAATATAAGGAAGGGCCATTAAATATACAATCCCGTTATTAATGCCTTCAGCCATAGAATTATCGTCCTGACTTTCCAGAACTGCCCTGCACATTGCGCATTGAGCTGTTGACAGAAATGGAATTATAAAGAATAAAATTACCAGTATAAAGTCTCTAATTTTCAATCCAGTATATATTGTATAATTTAAACTTTTAATATTCGTAATACGGTGAAATCATTAAATAAACAATGACTCCTGAAACGGCTACATATAACCAAATAGGAAACGTAATTTTGGCTAGTTTACGGTGACGTTCAAAATCTTTTAAATATGCACGGGCATAAGTCTTAAGTACCAGGGGTATAATAACAATTGACAAGAAAATATGTGATATTAGTATGAAAAAATACACATATTTAAGTATCCCATCACCTCCATAAGAGGTAGAATCTGCTGTCATATGATACGCAATATACATGAGTAAGAAAAGTAATGATAAAACAATGCAAGCACTCATAATATTCTGATGCAAAACTCTTTTGTTATTCTTAATAGCCCATACGGCATACACAAGTAAGATCGCTGTAAGTCCATTTATAGAAGCATAAATAGGAGGTAGAAATCCTAAAGGCTCAGAATTCGGAATTTTAACACCAAATAATACTACAACCACCAAGGGAACCAAAATTGATACGATAGTAATTATCTTGTTAAATTTCCGCTCTTCAGCTGTTATATTCGGTTTATTCATTTAAAAGCTTTTTTATGTCCTCTTTTAAAATAGTAATCTCCTGTATTTCTCCCTCAGCATTTTCTCCCTGAGATTCGCTTATTGTTCCTTTGTAATAAATAATTGGGTTTCCAAAATCATCGGTTCTGGAACGGAGATATCCATTTTTGTCAACAAGTGCAAACAAGCCTGAATGTTCAAATCCGCCTGGGACTTCCGCATTTTCCGCTGCAAAAATATTAAACCCGATATTTGCCAGATCGAAGATTGCCTGGCGGTCGCCGGTCATTAGATGCCAGTCCAAATCATTTATGCCATATTTTTCGGCGTATTTTTTCAATACCCCAGGCGTATCGTATTCCGGATTTATTGTAAACGAGGCAACACCAAAATTATCCAAATCCCTGAATTCTTCCTGAATTTCAACCAAATTGGAGTTCATAACCGGGCAAATTGTAGGACATGTTGTGAAAAAAAATTCTACTATATAAACCTTTCCTTCGTAGTCTTTTTCAGAAATTAAGAGACTATCCTGATTGAGAAATTGAAAAGATGGGACCTTTCTTTTTTCTTTATTCAAATAGATAAAATCTAGCGGTTCAGTGTCAGTAAGATTCATACGATCATGTTGTGTGATCGTACCTGTCTTTATCCGTTCAATAATTTTGGGAATAAAAATGATGCCAAAAACCAGGATCACAAGAGATACCCAGACATAAGTGTATTTATTTCTCATTAATTCGTTCTATCTGCATTATTTTTCTTGAGTGCCAAACGGTACTCTGCTAAAATGATTTTAACATCATCTTCCATTTTATTATTAAGTTCGGCAACAGAGGTGGCGTTAAAGCCATACTTGGTAGTCTCCTCTTCATCGTTTGTCCTTCCCCTCAGATTCTTATCCTTATCAATAATAAAAACGTAGTGGCTGCCTAAATTTTCATCAAGGCTAAGGTTGGTCTTGAGTGAGTTGAAGAGTGCCCTGATTTTCTCATCTTCAGTAAATATAAATTTCCAATTTTTTATATCAGTCAAATTGCCAAGTTCTTCCCTTAATTCCCCAACTTTTTTCTCAGTTCCCAACGGCATAATCATAACCATTTGAAAATCATTAAACTCATAAAAAGGTTTGTATATTTTCTGATTCAGATTAAATGCATTGCCTTTTTTAAGTTCAACGTTATTCCCTAAAAAGCCTAAAATTGTAATCTTATTCTCGAAAGTTATTTTATCTGTATTTTCAGGAGCATCTAAAACTTCCTCAGTAAGTACAGGCAGTCTTCCAAAATTGTTAACTCCTGAGGCAAAAAACAAGTAGGCAACTAATGGCAGGATAAAAAGAACCACTAAGACAAATGTCTTTTTCATTGGTCATTATTTAGACATTACAAAAATAAAAAAGACGGTTGTTATACCGTCTTTATGTGTTGTTAATTCCATGTTAGAAATTCCATGTAACGTAGCCATCTTTAAAGACATTATAGATATAATCTGCTTCGAACAAGAGGATAAAAATAAGATAGGCTACCAAAAAAATTGGTGTCCATACGATAGCTCTTCGCAAAGAACTTTTCTCATCGCGTAAATGCATAAAATCCCAGGCTATATAGTAAGCCTTAACCAGGGTAAGAATTATAAAAATCCAGTTAAGAAGTTTCATTCCTAAAAATGTACTCGCAGTAAGAGCATCTGGTTTTGTTATCCCCAGCCCTACTTCTACAGCAGTAACTATTGTAAGGAAAACCAATACACCCCATATTTTTTGGGTGTTGGATTTAAATTTTATAAGTCCTCTAAAAATCTCCAGCTTATGCGCGTGTGCCATTTTAAATTGTGTTTTTTAATTTTATGTTCCTTTATTAATTCTATGATTCTTTTTATTATACCAGATAGAAAAACGTGAAAACAAATACCCAGACTAAATCAACAAAATGCCAATAGAGCCCTACCTTTTCAACCATTTCATAATGACCCCTTCTTTCATAGGTGCCCAGGATTACATTAAAGAAAATAATGATATTGATAACTACACCAGAAAATACATGGAATCCGTGAAAACCTGTAATAAAGAAAAAGAAATCAGCAAAAAGTCGGCTTCCATACTCATTCCTTATTAAGTTGGCCCCTTCAACTACCAGTTTTGCATCTTTGATTTTATTTAATGATTCTTCTCTGGTTAAGAGTGTTTTTTCTCCTTCAGAATTGATGGTTTCTGTTCTGATCAGAATATTAGGGTTTGATTTTAGCCCTTCTGTAACCTCATTAACCGTATACGAGGGTAGCGCTTCACCATTGTAAAACCATACACCATTCTTTTTTTCATGATCAACACGTTCGGAAGGTAATGTTTTGGAAAAATCTGCCAACGCAGCCCTTTCACCTGTATCCGCTTTTACAAATTGCAAAATTCTTCCACCCTTTGTTTCTAAAGCACCATAATCTCCTTTTATGAATGTAGCCCATTCCCATGCCTGTGAACCAACGAATATGGCCCCACCAATAATGGTAAGAAACA
>JABDPH010000491.1 GCA_013042925.1 Eudoraea sp. | reverse complement strand
ATGCTACACATCATCTTTGTGTGGCGTATAAACCAAATATTGCGTTTTATGAAGCTTATGGCTCAGCGGGTTGGGAAGCCCTAAGGAAAACAATTGAATACCTGAATGATAATTACCCCGAACTTTTTACCATTGCCGACGCAAAACGAGGAGATATCGGGAATACTTCGTACAGATACGCCAAAGCATTTTTTGAGGATTTGGATTTTGACTCCATTACTGTGGCACCTTATATGGGAAGAGATTCTGTTGAACCTTTTTTGTCTTTTGAGAATAAGCATACCATACTCCTGGCCTTGACTTCAAATGAGGGTGCTTTTGATTTTCAAACAAAATCCATTGGGGAAAAGACCCTATATGAACAAGTGCTAGAAACGTCAAAATCTTACAAAAATTCTCAGAATCTAATGTATGTGGTTGGTGCTACCAAAGCCAGTTATTTAACCGAAATCCGAAAAATAATTCCAGAAAGTTTTCTTTTAGTTCCAGGGGTAGGGGCACAGGGCGGAAGCCTTGAAGAGGTTTGTAAATATGGAATGAATAAAGATGTAGGGTTATTAGTGAATTCTTCCCGGGGTATAATCTATGCCTCGTCCGGCAACAATTTCTCAACTATTGCGGCACAAAAAGCCTCTGAATTACGCAATAAAATGGCGATGGAACTCAAGAAAAAGTAGTAATTACTTTACAAAATCTTCCAACACTTTCTTAAGCTTGCGTGCCTTTAATTCAAAAAATGCCGCAAGTTTGTCGTCCGAAGTCTTGAAGTCAGATGCCTTGTTTAAAAAGTTCTGATATTGGTATTCAATTTGGGCCAAAGCCTTATGTCCACTTGTCATTGGAGTAATCGCTCCAACTTTACAATATTGATTGTCCATAGTCATATTCTTTGTTCTTACAAATATACGGCTTAAATGAAGTTTTGGATGTTGGTAAATGCATGTATTCACCTAAAAATCAGGTGATATGTCTAATTTTTAACTAAATTGATGAATATAAGCTCCATAAATATCAAAAAATTTAAAATTCATATTGTTTGGCGATTTCTAATTAATCGATGCAAACCAATTTCAAAACCGGCAAGAATTAACTTATTTACAATTATCCAATAACGTTTAATACCTGAATATGAAATACCTGATAATAACGATTTTTTTCCTGGGAACAGGGATCGTAGCCTGGTCACAATCTTCAAATTGCAATTGTTGTACTGAAAATCATGACGATTTTGATTTTTGGCAGGGTAAGTGGGAAGTGACTAATAAAGATGGCACTGATGCAGGCAATAATACAATAGTAAAAATGCAAGGCGGCTGTGTTCTTATAGAAAATTGGGTTGGAGCCAAAGGTCAATATACCGGTACCAGTTTAAATTTTTATAATAGTAACACCAAACAATGGGAACAACTTTGGGTCGATAACGCAGGAAGTAATTTAAAACTCACCGGCAATAGAATAGAGAATCAAATGATAATGAAATCTTTACCTTTTGAAGGTAAGGATGGGAAGAAATATTTGAATAAAATTACTTGGACACTCAATAAAGATGGTACCGTAAGACAACTCTGGGAAATAATCCATGATGGCAGTGTTGCAAATGTTGCTTTTGATGGGCTATACACCAAAGTTGATTAATTTAATCTATTAGGTTTTTAGGAATAAAAAAAACCGGTGCTCCCACCGGTTTTAAACTAACTAACTCAAAAAATACTAACTCAAATAATTCTTTAAAGGATATCTGCCATAAAAGTTAGCAGAACTACAAAGGGTTTAACATTGTAGTGATTTACCTTCAAATTTTTAACGTTAAAATTTTCTGTTTATTGCAAGGAATTTAAGAATTTTTGTAATAAAAAGTTGAATTACAAGCATTTTATTGATTAAAGCGTAGATAACAAAGGGAATCAATAATAATTACAAATGCACGGAATATGTTCAATAGTGATCGGCAATTAACTTTTCGGTTTCTTTTTTATTTTTAAAAACTTCGAAAGTCTTCCCCTGCGTGCGCAAGGCACCAAGTGTATTTGCATATTGAGCGGCTTTAATAGGGTCCTTGTATAATGAAAAGCCGTATGCCAGTCCGCCTGCAAAGGAATCTCCACATCCTGTAGTATCAATAACGTCTTTCATAAAGACGGATTTTATAAATTTTTTGACAGTAGTATTATTTTCCCTGTAATACACAACACAACCCCGGGAATCTAATGTAACATAAAAATAAGAGACTCCTTTTGACAATACGTGCTCTGCCATGGCATCTATATGGTCTGTCTTATCTTCTTCATAACTCGTCATCTCCTCATATTCGTATTCGTTCTTAAACCAACACGCCTGCGATTCTTCAAGATTCATTTTGAGTACATCTATATAAGGTAGCCATTCATCCATATCAACCCAGAACTTTCGATATCGATCTCCGGTCATACTCATTGTGGTAGTTGGGCCATGCGCATCAAATATTATTAGTCCTTTTTTATGCTCTTTAATATGCCTGAGCGTACTAAGTGAAATTTCAAAATCTGTAATTGGAACAAAAACATAGGCATCAATATCATCCGAATCCGGTATATCTTCAGGCAAAATAGGTCTCATACAAGCCGTTTGCTTTTCTAATCGATTATTTTGATCTATAAACCTCAATTCTATAACCGTTCCTCTGTCATCCTTATATCCAATATGATTAGTATCAATATTTGAATAAGGTTTAAACACTTCTAAAATAGGCTCATAATCCCTAGTATGTATATTGGATATTGGAATAACCCTCCCATCATCTCCCAATAGCTTGGATAAAGCAATTACAGGATGCGTCACACAACCGTATTTTTGTATTACTTCATCCTGATGCGTATAAATGGTATCTCTGGGTATTGGTCCTAAAACTGCTATTTTAATCATAAGCCTACGCCTTTGCACATTAATATTCTGTTAATATACTAAATAATTGGCGGTGTAAAAAGGGCTTATTACAGATGGTTTTATGAGAAGATCACTGTTTTATTATTATAAACCATGGTTTTTCTTTCTACATGAAGTTGAACTGCCCTCGATAGCACAATTTTTTCCAGATCCCGTCCTTTGGCAATAAAGTCTTTCACCCTGTGAGAGTGTGATACTGTTGTAACATCTTGCTCAATGATGGGTCCGGCATCCAGGGCTTCGGTTACATAATGGCTGGTTGCCCCAATTATTTTCACACCACGGGCAAATGCGGCATGATAGGGTTTAGCACCTGCAAAGGCTGGTAGGAAGGAATGGTGAATGTTGATTATTTTATTGGGATAATGATCTATAATTTTACTGCTCAATATCTGCATATATCTGGCTAACACAATGAAATCTACATTATGAGATTTTAAAAGCTCTAATTGTTGCTTCTCAGCCTCTTCTTTTGTTTCTTTTGATACGGCTATAAAGTAGTACGGAATTTCAAATTGTTCTGCAATATGTCCGGCCTCGTCGTGATTACTCAAGATGAAAGGAATTTCCAATGCCAATTCACCAGATTTATAACGACTAAGTAGGTCATACAAACAATGGTTGTATTTGGATACAAAAATAGCCATTCGCGGTTTTAAATTTCCAGGATGAATACTCCAATTCATCTCATAAGGAATAGCCAATTTCGATTGGAATTCTTCTTTGAATTTAGAAAATTCAATTGCACCATCGGTAAATTCACTTTCCAAACGCATAAAAAAAACATTGAGCTCTTCATCAACATGCTGGTCCAGGTAAACGATGTTACCTCTATTGCTATGAATAAACCCGGTAATTGCACTTATTATTCCCGATTGATCCGGGCAGTGAATAAGAATGGTGTATCTCAAAATGATGTATTTTAGCCTGTAAAATTATAATATTAGGAACAGAGGCTTATTAAATCTGATAATTTTTATAAAATTCTGATTGTAAGATGATTTTTTTTGCATTTTCCTTAAATTGCTAACCTAAATTAGTCCGAAAATTATCAATGAAACAAGAAAAGGCCTATACACCAAAGAATAAAATAAGAGTGGTTACTGCTGCTTCTCTGTTTGATGGTCATGATGCTGCCATCAATATTATGAGACGTATTATTCAATCTACCGGAGTAGAAGTCATTCATTTAGGCCATGACAGAAGTGTTGATGAGGTAGTAAATTGCGCAATTCAGGAAGATGTTAATGCCATTGCCATGACTTCTTATCAAGGAGGTCATAATGAATATTTTAGATATATGTTTGACCTTTTAAAAGAGCGAGGTGCAGGACATATTAAGATATTTGGTGGCGGTGGTGGTGTAATTCTGCCTGAGGAAATTGAATCTCTGATGGGCTATGGGATTACCAGGATATATTCACCAGATGATGGTCGAACCATGGGATTACAAGGAATGATAAACGATCTTGTAAAGCAAAGTGATACTCCTGTCCCGCCATTAAAACTAGATAAAGGATCTACGCTGCTCGAAGCAGTGAAGAATAAACAGCCAAAAACTATTGCACGGCTTATAAGTCTTGCAGAAAACAAACCTTCTGAATTTGAAGAACTCTTTTCTGCAATTCGAAAAGATAAAAATCAGGTCCCGGTATTAGGAATAACCGGTACTGGTGGTTCTGGTAAATCTAGTTTAGTCGACGAGCTTGTCAGACGTTTTTTAAGGGACTTTCCCGAGAAATCTATTGGTCTGATATCTGTTGATCCCTCCAAAAGAAAAACCGGTGGAGCTCTTCTGGGCGATCGCATAAGGATGAATGCAATAAATGACGATAGGGTATATATGAGATCCCTGGCTACAAGACAATCCAATTTGGCTCTATCTAAATATGTGAATGAGGCTGTTGAAGTATTGAAAACGGCTGCATTTGATCTTATTATCCTTGAAACTTCAGGAATTGGCCAGTCAGATACTGAAATTATTGAACACAGCGATGTTTCACTTTATGTTATGACTCCGGAATTTGGGGCTGCCACGCAACTTGAGAAAATTGATATGTTGGATTTTGCTGATCTGGTCGCGATAAATAAATTTGATAAAAGAGGTTCCCTCGATGCTTTAAGAGATGTAAAGAAACAGTATGTTAGAAATCAGGGTTTATGGGAAGCAGATGAGGAATCTTTACCTATATTTGGCACTATAGCTTCACAATTTAATGACCCGGGCATGAATCGTTTATATAAAGCGGTGATGCAACAATTGACAGAAAAGGCAAATGCTGATCTCGTTTCAACCTTGGTGGTCAGCAAGGAAATGGATGAAAAGATATTTGTGGTGCCGCCTTCCAGGGTACGATACCTTTCTGAGATTACTGAAAGTATTAAATCTTATGACAAAAAAGTATCATTTCAGGTTGAAGTAGCCCAGCAATTATATGGAATTTATAAAACTATTACAGGTCTTTGCAAGACTAAACCCGAGTTAAACAGTGCGGGAATAAAGGTATCCGGTTCAAAAAATTCCCGAAATGATGAAAAAGATAAATTAATTCAACTTTTATTAGCTGAATTTGACCGGGTAAAACTCAATTTGGATCCTTATAACTGGGAAATTATCCTAAACTGGGATGGTCTGGCCAAAAAATATAAAGACTCCTCCTATATTTTTAAAGTAAGAGACAAGGAGATAAATATAGATACGCACGTAGAGTCACTATCAGGACTTGCAATTCCCAAAGTAATTTTACCAAGATATAAGGCATGGGGCGACCTGCTTCTATGGCGGTTGCAGGAGAATGTACCCGGAGAATTTCCTTATACTTCCGGACTTTACCCATTTAAAAGAACGGGGGAAGACCCAACACGGATGTTTGCAGGAGAAGGCGGACCTGAACGTACGAAT
>JABDPH010000487.1 GCA_013042925.1 Eudoraea sp. | reverse complement strand
TACCAGGCTTCATATACCTACATAAATGATGAAAAATTTAAACCAATAGGTATATTAAATTTGCCATATTATGAGGATAACACTCTTAATGATATGGAGCTCAAAGAATTCCTGATGCGTTTGTCTGTTGTTTATCTGTTCATGTTGCTAATCGCAATCGTTCTGGCGTATTTTATTACGAAGTATATAACCCGCTCTTTACAGACAATTTCGGATAAGATTACTCAAACTGACCTTACAAAAAGAAATGAAAAAATACTTATTGAGAATCCCGGGCATGAAATAGGAAAACTCATAGATTCATATAATGCTATGATTGATGAATTAGAAATCAGCGCAGCTAAACTCGCACGTAGTGAAAGAGAACAGGCCTGGCGTGAAATGGCAAAGCAAGTAGCTCATGAAATTAAAAATCCGCTTACTCCAATGCGCTTAAGCGTTCAAAGTTTTGAAAGAAAATTTAATGCAGACGATCCCGATATAGATACTAAAGTTAAAGAATACTCCGGAACACTAATTCAACAAATTGATACAATGAGCAGCATTGCTTCTGCATTTTCAAGCTTTGCGGAAATGCCTGCGCAACAGAATGAGAATTTAAATGTGGTAAAAATAGTCAAACTGGCTTTGGATATTTTCAATGAAAACTACATACATTTTATGGCGGATGAAGAGGAAATAATTGCCAAATTAGACCGCACTCAATTGATACGTGTAATTACAAATTTGGTAAAGAATGCTATTCAGGCAGTTCCGGAAGTAGCATCACCACGAATATTAGTTTCTGTTGTTTCAGAAGGAGATAAAGTAAAAATATCCGTAGCGGACAACGGCATTGGAATTCAGGATGGTTTTAAGGATAAGGTGTTTGAACCTAAGTTCACAACTAAATCAAGTGGTATGGGTTTAGGCCTGGGAATGGTAAAGAATATTGTTGAAACCTATAATGGCACTATAAGTTTTACTTCACAACCCGAAAAAGGAACGGTATTTACTGTTTTGTTTCCAAAAGCATAAATTAATTAATTAAATGATGTCTTATGAACTTTGAAAATGTACTCATTGAACTAAATGATAGCCTGGCCACGGTAATTATAAACAGACCAAAAAAATTAAATGCATTAAACAGGGCAACAATCAAGGACTTAAGTAAGGCATTTAAGACACTAAACAAGGATAAAACCATAAGAACAATAATACTCACCGGGAGTGGTGAAAAGGCCTTTGTTGCCGGCGCAGATATTTCGGAATTTGCCAATTATTCTGCAAAGCAAGGCAAAGAACTCGCTGCAAAAGGGCAGAAATCTCTTTTTGATCTTATAGAGAACTTAGGTACTCCGGTAATTGCTGCTATCAACGGATTTGCGCTTGGCGGAGGACTGGAATTGGCCATGTCCTGTCATTTCAGAATTGCAAGCAATAATGCCAAAATGGGCCTGCCTGAAGTTTCTCTTGGGGTAATTCCGGGCTATGGAGGCACACAACGCTTACCTCAATTAGTAGGAAAAGGCCGGGCGTTGGAACTTATCATGACTGCCGGAATGATCGATGCGGAAAAAGCTTTGTCCTATGGTTTGGTAAATTATGTGGTACCTCAAGAAGAACTATTGTCACTTTGTACAAAAATGGCAGGCAAGATAACGAATAACTCACCTGTTGCAATTTCTTATGCAATAAAAGCGGTAAATGCGGGTTTTAAGAATAATGCAAAAGGGTTTGAAACCGAAATAAATGCATTTGGCAGTTGTTTTGGAACAGCTGATTTTAAAGAAGGCACTACTGCCTTTATAGAAAAAAGAAAGGCAGATTTTCCGGGAACCTGATGAGCTTAAAATTCATTATTTATCATGAAAATTCGTTTTATCGTGTTTTTGGCAGTTTTTACTGCGAGTTTTATTTACGGGCAAAAAATGCCCATTTCCTATGATTTTGGAGAAAAGTATGCGGACAGATATAAATATTCCAATTTAGTTTCAATTTCTGAGGATGGAAAAGGTGGTACTATTTTAGTAAGAGCCTATTATACAGGTATGATCCTTACTCCTAAGGGATATTTTATAGAACATTATAATGAGAACCTTGAACTGGTTTCTGAATACAATTATAAATTAAAAGGCCCCGATTTTATAGAGGGCTATGTTAAAAACGGACAATTGTATTTGCTGTTTTTGGATTATAATCTGGAAACATTTTCCTATGATTATGTAGTTCACCGCAGTCCAATTTCAGATTATCGTTTTACTCAAGAGAAGTTACTTTCAATTAAGTCAGATCAGGTAAAACAACCTTATGATCGCAACTATTACAACAGAAATTTTTCATCTGGGTTTACTACTACTGCCTTATTTAATGATGATAAGAGCTCCTTTATAATAAGCACCCATTACAAGAAGGGCAAAATAAATAAGCATAATATCTACGTATTTAGTGCTTCGCTTAAAAAGATATTTGAACAGGATTTTTCTAAAGAAATAGAAGATAAAAATTACGCTTTTGAGAATATTGCAGTTTCTACAAATATGGATCGGGTATACATTATAGGGAAAGCGTATTTTAGGAAAAAAAGATTTACAGCCCTGGAGCGAAAGTTTCAGTATGAACTCATTATGCTTACAAAACAAGGCACTAAAACGCAGACCTTTGACGGATCAGGGAAATACTCAGAAGCGCTAAAGCCTATTCTGCGAAATGGAAATCTCATTTGCGTTGGGTTTTATGCTGACAGAAAGGATAACAGGTATAATGGGTTGGGATATTTTAAATTAGACCCAAATACTCTAGAAGTCCAAATAAAGAAATACAATCCTTTTTCAAACCAGTTTATGGCAGACAAATTTGGTAAAGAGGATGCAGAACAGGTAAAGAATCTGGTGTTTAAGAATGTAAACTTCACTAAGGATGATGATATACTTTTCAATGCTGAGGAGTACTTTGTTACATCAAGTATTCAGGCAAATTCCAGTGGAGGAAGATTAAGAGTTGAACGTTTTCACCATAATGATATAGTGAGTGCAAAGCTCAACCTAAAAGGTGAAATGGTCTGGGCCAGAAACATTAATAAATCTGAAGTAACACAGGGTGATGGTGCATATGCATCTTATAGTTCCTATACGAAAAACGACAATACTTACTTCTTTATAAGCAGTTCCTCAGAAAATCCACAATTACTCAATAATGAAAGGATAATTTTTAAACAGGGCATGAGCAGGAACAGAAATGTCTTTGTAATCCAACTCGACAAACATGGTAAAATGAGTTATGAAAAAATCATAGATAACAAAGAAGCTAGACTACCCCTTATGGTGTCTAAACCATTAATGGATTTTAATGACAATGCACTATTGTTCTATGCTAAAAGGGGAACTAAAAAACAATTAGTAAATGTCTCTATCAATTAAATTGATAAAATTGTCAGTATAGGAATAATTCCATAAATTTGGAATAAATCCAAATATTGAAAAAAAACGGTTTTATTAAGGGAAGAGGAGCGCAGCACAATACTCCGAACAAATTTCTCAAACACATTCACGAAATACAGCAAGATTTCCTTGAATATTGCAAGAAGGAAGGTGAAGAGGCCACGCCTGGAAAAACGCAATACTTAGCTGTTTTTCCCAAAACAATTGTAAATAAAGTTACTAGTCCGGATGTTGGGATGGAATATTCTATGAATCCCTATCAGGGCTGCGAACACGGCTGTATCTACTGCTATGCGCGACCCAGCCACAGTTACCTCGACCTGTCTCCCGGCCTGGATTTCGAATCGCGTATCTTTTACAAGCCGGACGCGCCGCAACGGCTGCTCGAGGCATGGCAAAAGCCGGGCTACGTCTGTGAGCCGATTACGATTGGCGCAAACACCGATCC
>JABDPH010000484.1 GCA_013042925.1 Eudoraea sp. | reverse complement strand
CAATTACAAGACACACTAAAAGCTGTTCGGGAGAACAATATCCTAAAAATGTATGTGGATGAAAACGTGCTGAACTTCATGGGAAGCAAGGAATATGAATCTAAGATTATGGCCAATGAAAACATTGAGGCTACGGTAATGTTCATAGATGTTTGCGGCTTTACCGCCATCAGTGAGAATACGCCGGCCGATGTGGTGGTGAATATGCTCAACACCTATTTCGATTTGATGGTGAAGGAAATCATTGCCCAAAAGGGATACGTAGACAAGTTTATCGGCGATGCCATTATGGCTGTGTTTAGAGGGGAGTATCATTTAGACAGGGCCATTGATGCGGCTTTAGCTGTACGTCAAAAAATCGATAGCCTTCCAGAACCTGAGGGTATCTCCAATTATTCACCTAAAGTATCTATTGGTATTAAAAGCGGCGAGATGGTCTCCGGGAACATTGGTTCATCGAGTTTAAAAAGGCTGGACTATACTGTAATCGGGGATACAGTAAATACGGCTGCTCGCTTACAGGATGTTGCCCACGAAAACCAAATCATTATTTCAGAGAGCTGTTATGAAGGGGTTAAGGAATCCTTTCATTGCAAAAAAGTTGGTAGTATTAACATGAAAAATAAAGCAGCCCCGGTTACTGTGTATGAAGTTTTAGAGTAACAAATTAATTTTAAACTATAGGTTTAAACGCAGGTATTACTGTTGATTAAAATTTCCGAAATCTTCTTTACCTTAGCACCAAACTTAAATGCCTTATGCAAAAACCAAAGGTCAAAAATGTGTTTATTCAGGGGGCAATAACACCTGATTTTATAGCTAGATCCATTGCCAATCACCAATCCAAGATTCAGATTGGCGCCCACGATATTTTTTTAGGACAGGTAAGAGCAGACGAAATTGAAGGAAGAAAGGTTGAGGCCATTGAGTATAGTGCTTATGAAGAAATGGCTAACCTCAAATTTCACGAGATCAGAGAGGCAGCATTTAAACGCTTTGACTTAAGTTGCATGCACATTTACCATAGCACTGGGATTGTAAAGGCGGGTGAAATTTGCTTGTTTGTATTCGTTTCCTCACCTCACCGAAAAGAGGTATTTGAAGCTTTACATGAAGTTGTTGAAGAAATTAAAAAACAGGTTCCGGTTTTTGGAAAGGAATTATTTGAGGATGACTCTTACCAATGGAAAGTAAACACCTAAGGATGGTAGATATTACACATAAAAAAAATACACTTAGGACTGCTGTTGCCCAGGCAGTTGTTCATGTAAGTTCTAAAAATACTATAGAGGCCATTTTGAATAAAACAGTACCCAAAGGCGATGTATTTGCCATGAGCAAGGCTGCAGGATTGTTGGGAGTGAAAAAGACTTCAGACCTTTTACCAGACTGCCATCCATTGCCCATTGAGTATACAGACATTGATTACGAAGTGGAAGGACTTCAGATTAAAATATTGATCACCGTAAAAACCAATTATAAAACAGGTGTGGAGGTGGAAGCTATGCACGGGGCAAGTATAGTAGCCCTGAATATGTATGATATGCTTAAACCAATAGACAAAGGAGTTGAAATAAGTTCTATAAAACTATTGCAAAAAACAGGGGGTAAATCTGATATCAGGAATACTTAGCAAAATTATTTTCTTACTGCCCATATCTCATACATAGGACCTCCCTTGCTGTTTTTTCCTTTATGATGCCAGTCGTCGCCTTTAATTTCATAAGTGAAATTGAGTTTTGCGCCGACCCTGGCATTATCGCGGGAAAAAAACTCAATATTTTCCGTATAAACGCCATCCCTTGAAGTGTACGTGCCACCTCCTGTACCGGAAAATTTATAAGTTTCAGTATCATAGGCAATCCATTGAAAATGGCCATCCGATAAAAACTTCATCGTTTTTCGGGAATTACTTTCTCCACGCCTTTCCTGCCCTTCATCAGGGCCACGTGTTGCAAAAAGCCACTTACCATCTAATTGCTGCTCAAAACTGGGATCTTTCTTAAAGTTTAGATTAGTATCCCCAACTAAGACCAGACCTTCTTTAACAATTTCTACGGGTAATTCTACAGATGTAGTAGTATCCTCCTCATAATCAGAATTAAACTCAAGTTTCACTGTTAAAACATTATTCTCTAAGCTATAAAAACCACCTATTGTCTTGACAAATCCTGCCGGCGATTTAGCATAAATCGTATGAATAAAATAAGTGTTGTCAATTTTTAGTTCATGGGTAAGTCCGCTTAAACTATCCTGCGCATGATAAACTCCGGCCGGGATCTGCGCCTGTGCATTCATCATAGAAAATATTGAAAAAAAGAGAATGAACCATTTCATAATTGATGCTTTTATAGATTTAAAAATACGGATAATTCCTCAGTAACTATTTAACTGTCAAAAATACTAAAAAGACTTAAAAATTTTGGGAAGGTAGATTTTTCAACATTTCTGCAGTAGTATTTTCAAGGTTAAACTGCGGTTCCCACCCCCAATCTTCTTTTGCTTTTGTATCATCAATACTTCGAGGCCACGTTTCTGCTATTTCTTGTCTGAAATCAGGACTATAGGATATTTTGAAATTTGGTATGTGCTTTTTTATACTAGCGCTGATATCTGCCGGAGAAAAACTCATAGCCGAAAGATTGTATGAGGATCTCACAGTTAGTTGGCCCGGGTTACAATCCATAAGTTTAATAGTGGCCCTGATCGCATCGTCCATAAACATCATGGGAAGTTTTGCATCCTCATTTAGGAAACAAGTATAGTTACCCTTGTTTAAGGCTTCGTGAAAAATTTCGATAGCATAATCCGTGGTGCCTCCTCCGGGTAGGGTTTTCCAGCTAATCAACCCCGGGTACCTCACACTTCTTATATCTACCCCAAATTTATGGTAGTAATAGGAACACCATCTTTCACCAGACTGCTTGCTTATGCCGTAAACTGTGCTGGGTTCCATTACAGTGCTTTGAGGAGTATTGTCTTTTGGGGAGTTTGGACCAAATACAGCTATGCTTGAAGGCCAGAATATTTTTTCAATTTTATTTTCTTTGGCCAGGTTTAATACATTAAAAAGCGAATTCATATTTAAATTCCAGGCTCTTTCAGGGAATTTCTCGGATGTTGCACTCAGCATGGCTGCCATTAAGTATACCTCCTCAATTTCATGATACATCACTACATCTTCTATGGCTTCATAATTGGTGGCATCGAGAAGTTCAAACGGTCCGGAGTTCATTAAACTCTCGCTACCTTCACGAATATCACTGGCAACGACCTGATCATTTCCGTATCGCTCTCTTAAGGCAAGGGTTAGTTCCGTGCCAATCTGCCCGCAAGCTCCTAAAATAAGAATGGATTTATGCATAGACGAAGGGTAAATATAATTCCTTGGTAAAGATAGCTTTTATTAAAATTTGTACATTCGTCTTATGAGAAAATTGTTTGTCATTGGGTTAATTTCGTTGCTTGTATTCTCTTGTGGCAATAAACAAAATTCCGAACAAAGTATTGAGACAGATGAGCTGGAATTTGATGCTCAGAATCTACCAAAAAAATCAACATTAAATAGCGGAGCAAATGAAGTTGTGGAGACATGGGCGGAATTTAAGGATTTGGATATGGCTTTTGACGGACTCTATGCTGTTGAAAATAATGAGGAATTAATTTTGTTAATTGATGAGTTTATAGAAAAGCAAAACGCACTTGCGGTTTCCAATTATCCGGAAATTTTTGATAAACCACAGGTAAAAAGCCGGCAAAAAGTCTTTAAAACCTATATTTTAAAGGTAAAGGCGACCCTCGAATACCGGAAGGATCCTTTAGAAC
>JABDPH010000481.1 GCA_013042925.1 Eudoraea sp. | reverse complement strand
AAAAAACATTGAGCGATGAGGGTTTTACAATAAAAAAAGAGGTGGCCGGCATACCTACGGCATTTGTCGCTGAATACGGAAGTGGTGCACCAATAATTGCGATTCTGGGCGAGTACGACGCACTTCCGGGCTTATCTCAAAATGCAGTACCTGAAAAATCATCCGCAGGTCAGGAAGCTGGCCATGGATGTGGTCATCATCTTTTTGGCACGGCCTCCGCAGCAGCTGCTATAGCGGTAAAAAACTGGATGACAGCGGGTAATACTAAAGGAACTATAAGGTTTTATGGGTGTCCGGCAGAAGAAGGGGGCTCAGGAAAAGTGTATATGGTGCGGGATGGATTATTTAATGATGTGGACATAGCTTTACACTGGCATCCCGGTGCCGAAAATGAGGCGAACGCGGGCGCGGCCCTTGCAAACAAATCGGCTAAGTTTAGATTTTACGGAATTTCTGCCCATGCTGCAGGAGCACCTGAGAAAGGACGTTCTGCTCTCGACGGTGTTGAAGCTATGAATATGATGGTAAATATGATGAGGGAGCACATTCCGGAAGAAGCCAGGATTCACTACGTCATTACCAAGGGTGGAAAAGCACCAAATGTGGTCCCCGATTTTGCCGAAGTTTACTATTATGCCAGACATGATAAAAGAGATGTTGTGCTCAATATATTTGATCGTATTGCCAAAGCAGCTGAAGGGGCTGCATTGGGTACCGGCACGACAATGGATTATGAATTAATTGGTGGCACTCATGAATTATTACCGAACCTGACTATACAAAAATTAATGTACGATAATCTTTTAAAGGTAGGAGGCGTTAATTATACTCAAGAGGAAATAGTATTTGCAGATAAGATTGCAAAAACAATGGGCTCTGAAAAAGCTGATTTAGAAATCGCAGAAAATATTCAACCTTATAATACCGTTGGTGAAACTTCAGGTTCTACAGATGTAGGTGATGTAAGTTTTGCGGTGCCTACTGCCGGAATGGGTGCGGCAACCTGGGTTCCGGGAACTCCTGCACATAGCTGGCAGGCAGTTGCTGCCGGAGGAACTTCAATTGGTAAAAAAGGAATGATGGTCGCTGCAAAAACCCTGACTTTAACTGCAATTGATCTTTTCACAAGCCAGGATCTGGTTGCAAAGTCCAAAGCTGAATTTCTGGAACGCAGGGGTTCCGAATTTGTTTATATTCCATTACTGGGAGACAGGCCACCCGCTCTGGATTACAGAAAATAACGACCTTAAATTAAATATCAGAAAATATAAATTAAAAAGGACCTGCAAAAAACTAGTTTGCTTTTATTAAGCAAGCATGTAACAATCCACGAATAAATACTACTAATAGATAATTTACTACCAACCCGAAGCGTGAACAAGGAACTTGAGCACAAATTTGTTGCGGAACTTGAGAACAATCAGAATATTGTTCACAAGGTGTGTAGTTTATACACAACAAACAGGGAGGCTCACAATGACCTTTTTCAGGAAATAACGATTCAGCTATGGAAAGCATACCCAAAATTCAGGGGAGATTCTAAATTCAGTACATGGATGTACAGAGTAGCTTTAAATACGGCGATAACATTGTATCGGAAATCGAAAAAAAGCATAAAAACACAGGATTTTGATTCTGTTATTTATAGAATTAAAACAGACGAATATGATGCTACTGAGGAAAAGCAACTGCAGTTGATGTATAAAGCGGTACGGCAGTTAGGAGATATAGACAAAGCATTGGTTTTTCTTTACCTGGAAGACAAAGATTACAGCGAAATTTCGGAGACTTTGGGAATTAGCGAGGTCAATGCCAGGGTGAAAATGAACCGGGTTAAAAATAAACTTAGAACCATACTTAATCCTTAAGGTTATGATGGATGAATTAGAATTACTAAAGAAGGATTGGCAAAAGAAGGAGGAACACCACCCTAAGTTGTCATTTGACGAAATCTACAAGATGATTAAAAAGAAATCATCTTCTACGGTAAAATGGATCTTTTACATAAGTATTATTGAATTTGTCTTTTGGGCGGTGCTTAATTTAATCTCTTATAGCAAGGAATCATTGGAGCTCGAAAAGACCTGGCATATCTATGAAATTACAACCACACTTACCATCATCAATTATATCGTATTAATATATTTTATATATAAGTTTTATTCTAATTACAAAAGGATATCCCTAACAGAATCTTCAAGAAAATTAATGAAAACCATCCTGGATGTTAAAAGAACGGTAACCCAATATGTGTGGTTTAACATCGGTATTTTTGTGGCATACTTGCTTGTAAGTCTTTATGGTAATCTGAACTATGGTACGAGTAGTGAAAAAATCAGAGAGGCGGCTTCGCAGGCAGGCAATGAAACGTTTTTTTGGCTAATGCTGATTGGTATGGTCCTGGTAGCAATAAGTATTGTATTAATCTTGATCTGGCTTTTCTATAAACTACTTTATGGAATATTTTTAAGCAGGCTTCGAAAAAATTTCTCTGAATTGAAAAAGCTGGAGGTTTAACCTCTCCATTTACGCTGTTTGTTTTTTTCTTCATAAGCCAGCAATTCATCCTCAGGAATTACTTTCAGGAACGAAGGATGTTGTTCAATAGCATATTCAAGTTTTTCTATTATAGATTCAACAGATTCATTATCATAATCTATCTCCAGTGGTTCTTTAATTACCAACGACTGAAGAATACCTTTTTTCTTAATCATTAGTCCTTTTTTGTCAAATGACCTTCTGAAACCATCTATTACCACAGGTACCACTACCGGTTTGTACCTTTTAATAATATGCGCTGTTCCTTTTCGCAATGGTTTCCAGGGAGTGGTTGTCCCCTGTGGAAAAGTGATTACCCAGCCATCATTTAAGGCCGTTCCAATATTGGTAATATCACTCATTTTAACTTGGCGGTTCACATCTTTGCCTTCTGCCCGCCATGTCCGTTCTATGCTCACAGAACCTACATAAGCCAAAACTTTAGTCAAAAGACTCTTTCTCATGGTCTCAGCCGCCGCAACATAATAAATATTCAATTTGGGGTTCCATAAATAACCTATGTTTTTTATAGAATCATCACGACCGTGTAAACTGGCATTAAATACATGAAACATGGCAACCACATCTGCAAAATAGGTCTGATGATTACTTACAAATAATACGTTTTTATCGGGAAGTTCCCGTATTATTTCAGAACCTTCTATTTCCAGTGTATTAAATCCCTTATAGCGCTGATGGGTAATAAGACCCAAACTCCGAATTAACCACTTCTTCAGAAATAAAATATGTCCAAATGGATTTTCCTTAAATAACCCCATAGTCTACAAAACTACAAAATATGGTTTACAACACTTGTTTGAAAAGTTCTTTGATTTCGCTCAGCATCATAGCTGTAGCCCCCCAAACCGTGTAACCCATTAGTTTAAAGGCTGGTACCTCAATATTATCTGCATAAGAGGTAGTAAGAATCTGGGTCGTCATTTTAGAATCATCCATAAAATCAAGAAGGGGTACCTCAACCAATTCCTCTACTTCATTTTCATCTTTTACAAAAGGGTATCTTTTATCATATAAACCCAGATAAGGTCGAACCTCAAAATTACTTGGTGGTATATAAATTTCACTTAAAGACCTGATTATTTTGATATCCTCTGGCCTTACCCCAACTTCTTCATGGGTTTCCCGCAAGGCCGTTTCCAGTAAATTTTTATCCTTTTTTTCGGCCTTACCTCCGGGAAATCCGATTTGATTAGAATGTATCCCGGGATACGTGTTTCGGAGGATAAGTAAGAGATTTGTCAACTGGCCTTCATCAGGATAAAACAAAGCAACAACACCCGCCTTTTTCGGGTTTGTGATCCTCTCTTTCATAGCTTTTAATTCCTGAATACGAATTTGAGGGGCCATTTTATAGTGTGAAGATGTTCCCGGAAGAGGTAGTTTTTTTATTTTTGATACCTGTAATGCAAAATCAGAATAATTCATGTCGCATTTAAAATTTACCTGCCTTGCAATATTACCACTATTTTTTTTTGGTGCATGCAAGCAAGCCCCTTCTTCAAATACCAAGGTAGAAAATCCAAAAGCAGTTGCAACAGATTCTATACGAACAGATTCAATAACTGAAATTAAAGAAGAAGAAGAAGAAGAAGAAGCATTTGTACTCACCGAAGATAATGCTATAGACTTCTTTTTTGAGTACCAAAAAAATCTAAAAACCACTAAGGTAAAGCTAACTACCAGTATGGGTGATTTTACGGTACAATTATATGACAATGTACCTTATCACAAGGCCAACTTTATTTACCTGACCAAAAAAGGATATTTTGATAACACCATGTTTCACAGGGTTGTAAAGGATTTTATTATTCAGGGAGGTAATGCAGACAACGTGGAAACTTCTAGGAAACGAAGAGAAATTGGCCGATACCTTTTACCTCCTGATACCAGAAAAGGTTATAAACACCACAGAGGAACAATTTCGATGCCCAGTAGTGAAATTGATAATCCGCATATGCTCGCCTCTCCGTATGAGTTTTTTATTGTTGTGACAAAACCCGGTTCCTATCATTTAGATGGCGACTTCACCCCTTTTGGCAAGGTTATTAGTGGTATGGATGTGGTTGACAAAATTAACCAGATGCCGGTAGATAGTGGAGACTGGCCCATGAAAAATATCTATATTCTCAAAGCAGAAATTGTTGAATAATTATGTTGTTTTATAGATACTGGGAAGTACAATTTTGAACCTAACTGCCATTAGGCGAATGCCTATAACAATAAGGATAGCTGCGAGATAAACGTATTCATCATCTAATGGTAATTTGCGTAAGAGAAAATAGCTCAATCCACCTATAACACAGGCTGTGGCATAAATTTCTTTTCGAAAAATAACCGGTATTTCATTACATAAGATATCTCTGATTACACCTCCAAAACTAGCTGTTATTGTGCCAAGTATGATGCACATCACAGGAAGAAGATTTGCATTTAAGCCTTTTTCTATGCCAACCATAGTGTATAACCCAATCCCCAGAGTATCGAACAAGAATAATGATCTTCTTAAATATTTGAGTTTTTCCCTGAATATAATAGCCAGAATTACCGTACCTACAATAGTTATTATATATGTAGATTCAAGCATCCAGGCTACCGGAGTATTACCTATAAGCAAATCTCTAAGCGTTCCTCCCCCCACAGCTGTAACAAATGCAATAATAAACACTCCAAATAGATCCAGGCGTTTTTCCATGGCCACAAGGACTCCGGATATAGCAAAGGCCACTGTACCCAATAGATCCATTAGAAAATAAAACATAATTCCTCCTTATTTAGTAAAAACTATAATTTGTTCCGGCTAAAACTATAAAAATAATCCCGGTTAATGCATTAGGTACTAATGAATTGTTTTGCAAATATGACAATAATATCGTAAGCTTTGCACTCTTTAATTCATAAGGCTTTGACAGGAAAACATAAACAAATTTAAAATATGGATTTTGCAAAAGCACGTCTCAAAACAGGCTATTTCTTTCTTGGATTGTTTGCGGTTTTCATAGGCCTGTATCCATTGCGCTTTATTGGTCTGCCCTATGAAGAAAGTCTTCTGGGATCCAAACCGGATACACTTCTCAGAAGTTCAATTTATTTAACCGCTTTTTATACTCATATTTTCTTAGGTGGACTCGCCTTGCTAACGGGGTTTTCGCAGTTTTACAAAACCTTAAGAAGAAAAAGACTGACGCTGCACAGGGCATTGGGGAAAATTTATGTTATAGCAGTCTTACTAAGTGGTTTAGCCGGATTGGGGATTGCTTTTTTTGCCACTGGTGGAATTATCCCCTCGCTTGGCTTTGCGGGATTGGCCTTATTGTGGCTTTATACTACAGCAAATGCTTACACGAGTATAAAAAAAACAGATATTGATGCACACCAGCGATGGATGATTAGAAGTTATGCGCTGTGTTTTGCTGCTGTTACACTTCGTCTTTATCTGCCATTATTTACAGGGCTTCTGAACATCGAATTTATTCTATCTTATAAGATTATTGCCTGGTTATGTTGGGTGCCTAATATTATTGTCGCAGAGATTTTTATCGTTAGAAAGCTAAGCTGATACTCACAATTACAAACAGAGGTTCCATTCTGTTTATATAGAAGTAAAAATTGATAAAATACAGTTATTATTTAGAAAAATTGAATATATTTTTATCATGGCTTTTAGTAAATGATCTCTTGCTTTCTGAAACAAAATTGTTACAGACGAAAAATACCATTAAGAATTTAAAGAGCTCGCATTAAGAAAAATTCTTCTTATCTAAAACAATAAGACGAAAACCCAAATCCGGTATGTATGAGGTACATAATAGTAATAATTTTCATATTCGCGATGTCTAAACCATTTGTCCTCTTTGATTTTTCTAAAGAAAGTAATATTCAAAACTGGATAGTAGTGAATGATGGTGTAATGGGAGGTCTATCAAAAGGCAACTTCTCTTTAAACGATGAAGGCCATGCCCTTTTTAAGGGGTATGTATCTCTGGAAAATAATGGTGGTTTCTCTTCTGTTCGATACAATCTGGAATCTAAATCAGTAAAGAATTACAAGAAAATTAAACTGCGCCTTAAGGGTGATGGTAAGCGATATCAGATAAGGGTTAAAACCAATATTTCAGATTATTATTCATATATAGCTTATGTTAAGACTAATGGAGAATGGCAGAAGCTGGAAATTCCGTTCTCCGAAATGATCCCATCGTTTAGAGGGTATAAAGTGGATCTACCCAATTATCCCGGGGAATACCTGGAGCAGTTTGCAATATTAATTGGAAATAGAAAAAAGGAAGATTTTGAATTATATCTTGATAAGATAGAATTAGAATAGCCAGTTTAAACAAATTATATTATGACAAAAACCAATATGCATAAAAAATACCTCTCATTTCTTTTAATCCTTTTTTTAGCATCCCTGAATGCACAGAACATTAAAGGGTTTAAACCCGAAAATGCACAAAAACAACTCGATCTGGAAACAGCTTTTGAATCAAAAATTGCTCCTTCGAATTTAGATTCATGGATGAAAAAGATGGCAGCCCGGCCACATTATGTGGGAACCGAATATGGAAAAGAACTCTCAGAATGGATGTTGAAGCAATTCAAATCCTGGGGTTATGATGCTAAAATAGAAACTTACCATATACTCTTTCCCTATCCAAAAGTCAGAGTTCTAGAGTTAACTGAACCCACTACCTACAAAGCTAAATTAAAAGCGGTGCCTGTCACCGGTGATACATATACCGCTCAGGGAGAAGAGTTATTACCCAGCTACAATGCATTTTCCTCGGATGGTGAAGTTGAGGCTGAATTGGTATTTGTTAACTACGGCATACCGGCAGACTATGAAGTGCTGGATAAATTGGGAATAGATGTAAAAGGAAAGATCGTAATTGCTAAATATTACGGATCCTGGCGCGGAATTAAACCTAAGTTAGCCGCTGAAAAGGGTGCAATTGGCTGTATCATTTATTCAGATCCTAAGGATGATGGATATTTTCGCGGTGATGTTTATCCAAAAGGTGCATTTAAAAATAAAACCGGCGTACAACGAGGATCTGTAATGGATATGCCCCTTTATCCTGGGGATGTCCTTACACCCGGTTATGGTGCAACTCTGGAGGCTGATAGATTAGACCGGAAAGATGCTCCAACCATTACAAAAATACCTGTATTACCTATTTCCTATGAAGATGCGGAACCATTACTAAAAGCCCTTGAAGGACCCGTGGCGCCTGACAAATGGCGGGGAGGATTACCAATTACCTATCATATTGGACCAGGGCCTGCAAAAGTGCATTTAAAACTGGAATTTGACTGGCAATTAAAGCCCGCTTACAATGTTATAGCTACTCTTAAAGGGTCCGAATTTCGAAATGAATGGGTTTTGCGTTGTAATCATCATGATGCATGGGTACATGGTGCTGCCGATCCGGTTAGTGGCATGGTTGCTTTGATGGAGGAAGCCCGCGTAATTGGTGAACTGGCTAAAAAGGGACAACCCCCAAAAAGAACCTTAGTCTATTGCGCCTGGGATGCCGAGGAACCGGGACTGATTGGCTCAACAGAGTGGGTGGAACATCATAAAGAAGAACTTCAGAAGAAAGCGGTAGCATATATTAATACCGATGGCAATGGCCGGGGTTTCTTCAACGCAGGTGGCTCCCATACATTACAAACTATGGTAAGCGAAGTAGCCCAAGCGGTAAAAGATCCTCAGAAAGGAGTTTCTATTAAGGAAAGAAAAATTGCAAGGGATATGATTAATGGCGGCGAAGCTAAATTCGAGCTTTATGCCCTGGGATCAGGATCTGATTACACCCCATTTATTCAACATGCAGGAATTGCTTCACTAAACTTAGGATTTAGCGGTGAAAATGCCGGTGGAGAATATCACACCATCTACGATACATATCCACATTACAAACGATTTAAGGATCCTGACTTTGCCTATGGAGCTACTTTAGCAAAAACAGCCGGCAGGATTGTATTGCGTCTGGCCAATGCCGATATTTTACCCTTCAATTTTGATCCCTTACAGGAGACCATTGCAACTTACCTAAAAGAAGTAATGAAGTCATGTGAAAGCATGCGAAAAGAAGTGGAAAAGCACAACAAATTGAAGGAAGAAAATGCATTTTATCTGGCTGCAGACCCTACTAAACCTTTTGTTGAACCTAAGAAAAAAGAAGCTATCCCTTACCTGGATTTTACACCAATACAAAATAGTATGATCAGACTCCAAGCCTCCATTGCCAGGTTCAATTCTATTAATTTTAATTCACTCTCCGGTAGTGAACTAGAATCTTTGAATAAGCAACTCATGCATTCGGAACTTGCCTTAACCTATGCCTCCGGATTACCCAGGAGCTCATGGTACAAACA
>JABDPH010000479.1 GCA_013042925.1 Eudoraea sp. | reverse complement strand
TTTCTACACCTGCCAGAACTGCCCGACGGATTCCCTCAGGGGTACTTGCATGAGCTACAACATACCTTCCCGCAGTTTCAGCGGTGGCTACCATAACCTCAAGTTCATTCTGCAAGAAGGTGGGTTGCGCCGGCTCTCCGGTTTTCCACCTGTAGTCTGCATAGACTTTAATAAAGTCGGATCCATTACCAATCTGCCTGCGTACTGTTTTTATTGCTTCATCAATTCCGCTTACTGTTTCCGCCCCCAGAGGTACGGTAACACCTTCGTGAAACCCTTTTGGACCGTAAGCTCCGGTAGCTACTATTGCCGGGCCAGCAACCAGCAATCGAGGCCCTGGAATTATACCCTCATCAATAGTCTTTTTAAGATATACATCGGTATATCCCGCTCCCTCGGCACCAAGATCACGCATCGTTGTAATTCCCGCCATTAAGGATCTTTTGGCGTAAACAGCGCCTCGGATTGCCCGTTCTGCAGAAGATTCTTTAAGCACCTGATCATTCCAGCTGGTTTCATTATACGGGTGAAGGAGCAGATGCGAATGCCCCTCTATTATGCCAGGTAAAAGTGTCATCCCCTTTAGCAAGACAGTATCTTTAATAGTTTTTATGGAATATTGTTCAAGAGGTCCTGCGTACTCAATAACATTGCCATCCACAACGACTATCCAATTGTCGTAGAAAGCTTCTCCATCAAATACCCTATCGGGAATTAGTAGTGATTGACTCTGCATTACAGCACTTAATAACAAAAAGAAAAGGACAAATAGTTTTTTCATTTTAATGTTCTAATTGGAATGTAGTATTAAACAATAAATATAATTATCGGTTTAGTAGCTTCCGAATATTGATGAATAAAAAAATAAAGGAAGAATAACCGATAAAAAAGGGAATAATATAGTGGTCCAGTTTAAACATAAACATTATTCCTATTAGTAAAAGTTGAAATCCAAGTCCAAAAGTAGAAACAGCTGTCATTAGCCAATTGGGAAGATTTTGGCTATCAACTGCATTTCGGTCCAGCCCATAAATTATGCGGTCAAAGGTACCATAAAAGATGTTGTAGAGTCCAAAAAGAAAATTTACAGTGCTTTGTTTTTCCCCTTTCATAGCTTTTGGAGGGTCGTTTTCAAAAATACGGCTCGTAGTATCCCCATTGAATTTATTTCTTAGAATAACATAATAATAGTTATAGAGAGTTCCCTGCAACTGAATGCCTATAAAAGCGAGTATAGTATACCAAATTGAACCTTCCGTAACATACCAGATGGCAACCATTATCAAAAGGTTTAGGATGATGTCTGAAACGGAATCCAAATACCTTCCGGTGTAAGAAGGCTGATTTTTAATCCGTGCTAATTCTCCGTCAGCGGCATCCAGAATTGATTTTAATACAAGAAAGAGTGCAGCAGCCCAGTAATAGTGGTAAAGGATACAGAAAATGGCAAGGAGACCGGAAATCACAAAACCTATTGTCACATGAATAGGAGTTATACTTGTATTTTTTAATGAATTTGCAATGATTTTGGCAATGGGCCTGCCATAATCTGAAAGGTCTATGAATTGATATTCCTTTGGTAATTTAGACATTACATTTTCGGCCTATACTTTAGCAGATATTAATAACGACAACACGCTTGCTTAATACGAAGTAAAGGCTTTACGCAAAAGTAACATTAAATTCACAAACAGGAAACTTACTCATTTGCCAAAAAGCTTTAAGTCTATTGTGCAGAAGCACTTTGTGCGATGAGTTGTAGTTTTTGATCAATTGCTTCTTTGCTTAACCAAACTCCCCTTACTACTACACCCGACAAGTCTTTAAGGGCACTAATGTCTTCAACGGGATTAGAATTGACAAGTAAAATATCTGCATCCATCCCTTCCTTTAATTGTCCGAAAACAGCTTCCATATCAAAAAAGCGAGCGGGATTAACTGTTCCCGACCGAATTATTTCTATTGGTGATAATCCCGAAGCTAACATTCCATCTATTTCATGATGGATGGAAAATCCGGGAACGTTAAATAACTGGGGAGCATCTGAACCTAAGAGCAACCCATGACCTTTTTTATTGATCGAATAGATAAGTTTTCTTCTTATGTCAATAAAGGTTTCCCATTGCTTTGTGTCAAAATTTGTGTCCGGACCGGTTGATGCTTCTTTACGAACTTTCCAATTCGATAAGGTTGATGCAGGCATGTATTTCATTTCAGGTTGTTGAAGCAGGGTCTCACCATCTATAGGAGCGAACCATCTCTCAAAAAGGCTTTGGGTTGGTACAATCCAGACTTTATTGTTTTTAGAAAGTTCAACAAGCTCATCAATTTTGGCTGTATCGGCAAGTTGTGTGAAATTGTAACCAAAAAAACCATTTTCATTTGGATTTACATTTGCTGAACCAGGAACCAAACCTTCTAAGAAACCATCAACATGGTCTATTGAGGCATATTTACTCTTCAGGGCACGTTCAATACCAACATCAACAGGCACGTGACCGGAGAATGAAATACCCACTTCATTAGCAGTTTTAACTAATTCGTCAAAAACATTGCGCTTAATTCCCGGGTGAATTTTTAAAAAGTCGTATCCATCATTTTTATAGGCTGTTACCTTATCCCTGGCTTCTTCAGTTGTAATAACAGAATTTCCATTTAATGAAGGGCTTGAAGTAAAAATTCGCGGGCTTAGCAGATCTCCCTGTTCTGCTGCTTCTCGCAGTTCCAGATGAGACGGATGACCTAGCATTCCCCTTATCGTTGTGATACCGTTGGAGAGATATAGAAAAAGGGTTTCTTCCGTCCTTACCTCAGAAGTAGGGGGTGAAGGAATATGAGCATGCATTTCGGCAAGGCCGGGCAAGGCATATTTTCCTTGACCGTCTATTACGGTTTTATAGACTTCGTTATTTTCTAATTTGGCTACAATTTTCTTAATCTTACCTGAGTCAACAACTATTTGCCTGTCAGAGATGAGATCCCCTGTAACTACATCAATAATGGTAACATTGGAAATTAAAATAGCCGTATCACTTATTTTATCCTGTGCTTGATTACATGAAATCAGGGATAAAACAGCACCTATAATAAATAGTTTTTTCATGGGTTTATTTTTTTTCAATTCAACTTCCTTTAAAATTACTACAAATGCGGCTAACTAAGTTAATACCAGCGCTAAACATATATATCTATTGGTACAATCGTATTAATGAATATAATATCCCGATCCCATTTCCATTATTGCAGCAGTTCTCTGGATTTAATATTCTTAGCGCACAAATCAATGATGTTAACTATTCTTTTAGCTCTAGTTGCATCTCTTTTAGCTTGCTTTAACCAGTACAAATAACTTTTCTTATAAGTCTTGCTAAAATTTTGATAATTTTTGAATGCAACAGGATTATTATCAAATGCGCTTTGCAAATCCGGAGGTATAATACCATTTTCCACATCATCCAGCGCAGTCCACGAACCATTACTTTTGGCGAGTTCAATTTTTTCTAAACCACTTTCATGCATTAATCCATTTTCTATAAGTTCATTGATATAGGATTTATTGAGTTTACTCCAAGTGCTTTTTGGATTTCGAGGACAGAAATATTGTCTTCTTTTACCACTACCCAGGTTCTTTACTGTACTATCTATCCAGCCGTAGCAAAGAGCAACTTTGACTGCTTCTTCCCACGTCATACTGGGTACATTCATTTCAACTTTGTAAAAAATCAGGTACACGCCTTTAGAAACAGCATAATTGATTGAAAGCCAGTGCCTCCACTCTTCGGAATTCTTAAAATACAATTCTTGTGATGATCTGAGATTTGACATCAATTTTTTCGATTTGGCATTTATGGATATCTTCTTTTAAGAAAATAACGAATACTATTCTTATATTTAGGGCTTATATTTTCTTATCAAACCTATTACCTAAAACTAATGAAAAATATTTTTCTTGTGGCAATGGCCCTCGGTTGTCTTTTATTTATTGGATGCGATTCCAAAAAGAGAGAGGGAAATCCAAAGGTACTCGTATTCTCAAAGACTATGGGATTTAAGCATACAGCTATCCCTGATGGAATTGCGGCCATTCAAAAACTAGGAGCCGAAAATAATTTTGAAGTCGATACTACTAAAAATGCCGCCATCTTTGAAGAGGACTCTTTACAACAATACTCGGCTATTATATTCATGAGTACCACGGGAAATATTTTAGATCATAAACAGGAAGCCGGTTTTGAACGTTACATTCAGGCCGGAGGTGGTTTTGTTGGAATCCATGCCGCTACGGATACGGAATATGATTGGAATTGGTATGGAAAATTGGTTGGAGCTTATTTTCATAGCCACCCTTCCGGCACCCCTGAGGCAGATTTTATTATAAAGGATAGAACATTTGCGGCAACTAGTTTCTTCACAGATACTGTGTGGCACAGGACGGACGAAATGTACAACTTCAAAAAAATAAATCCGGATATAAACGTACTTATCACCATTGACGAAACTACATATGAAGGAGGTATTAATGGCGATTACCACCCGATGAGCTGGTATCATGAATACGATGGCGGGAGAGCCTTTTATACAGCGCTGGGTCATACGTCCGAAACTTATGGTGAGGAAAATTTTTTGAAACATTTATTAGGAGGTATCCAATATGCAATTGGGGATAATCTAAAACTAGATTATTCAAAAGCAAGCTCGCAGATACCACCAGACATTGATAGATTTTCCAAAGTATCCCTAATCGGGGGAAGTGAATTCATGGAACCCACCGAAATGGCCATATTACCTAATAATGATGTACTTATTGGACAGCGAAGAGGAGAAATTATGCACTATAGTTCAGACACTAAAGAATTAAAACAAGTAGCTTTCCTTGATGTTTACCATAAATCGTTAATTGACCCCGATTTAAATGCGGAAGAGGGCCTTATGGGATTGCAGAAAGATCCCGATTATGCACGGAACAATTGGATATACGTTTATTACGCCCCAACGGGTAATGAATCTGTAAACAGGCTTTCAAGATTTAAGTTTAAAGAT
>JABDPH010000470.1 GCA_013042925.1 Eudoraea sp. | reverse complement strand
CAGTCAATGCTGCTACAATGATTCCAAGCAGAATTTTAAAATCTATCAAAGATACGACATTTTGCTTGCTTTTCTGGACTGGCAAATACCTATTATCTTTTGTCAGGTCTTCAATGATTCTAGAAATCTGGGAAGGATAATAAAGTGTTGCATTGGTACTTTTGGCTAACCTATCTAATTTCTTATAATTACTGGATAACAATTGCTGCTCCAAATCGTAGTCCAAAATTGTAAATTTTCCGGTTTTGGTTAGATTTTCACCCTTTACATTAGCCGTAAAGTTATAATCCCCCGGAGGAAGAGTGCGGATATCAGCTTCGTAATAACCATCTTTAAGTAAAAAAGGAATTTGCCTGCTTATATCATTCCCAATGCCATTCAACAATATATTTAAGGTTGCATTATTGTCAAAAACAAAAGTTTCATCAAAATAAGTAGCCTTTATGGTTGCTTGATTTAATCCCATATAAATATTTTCATACTCCAATGCAAGCCGACTTCTTGGTTTAGTGTTTGCCAGGTATAAAATAACCTTTGAAATAAAATCATCAAATTTTTTAAATTCCTGATCCTCTCTATAGGTTTTCACTCGCCATTTCCATATATTTTCACCTAAAAGGATAGCCTCACGGCCTGAATTGGTTTCAAGGGTTGCCAAAAGAGTTTCATTCAGATCCACTCCCTTGATTCGCTGACTAAATATATTTTCAAAAGATGCTGTAATTAACAATTCCCCTAAAGTGGTCTCTATTGGGGGAAAATCAGATACATCAATATCACTAATATCAAATCGTGTAAATCCCTGGTTTAAAATAGGTGTTACTTCTTCTTTCTGATCATAACTGTTTTTTTGAAAGCTTGATTGCACTTCGTTCAGGAAAGTCCAATTAGTCTTAGGACCGGTTATGGTAAAAATATTCGCACCTTTTCTTTTTATATAATCATATATCTTTTCGAAAGAAGTGTTGGGTTGATATATTATAAAAAGATCAAATTGTTCTAATTCATTAAGGGATAAAGATGGTTTTACAATTGATACCGATCTTTGTTCATTACTTTCAATTGCCTTCTTTAAGGCTCCAAGGTCCGGATGAAGTATATTTGAAACCAATGCAATATTGGTTTTTTCATCAATGACTTCAATCCCTATTTGCCGAGTATTATTGGAAATGTTCCTTTCATTTTCCAAAGGACTAAGCCTAATCTTTATATTCTTTATTCCAACAGTTGTAGCATCAAGTACTGTACTCACAATTTTGGAATTTTCGATCTCATTTAGATCAAGTTGATTTCTATATAAATTCTGCCCATCTTCAGTAATAGTAAGAACAGTTGAAGCGGGATTTTTACCCTGATAAGAAACGAAAATTTCTATAGGATATTTATTTTTTAAAAATGCATATTTGTTTGTATTTACCTGATCTATTCTGATATCCCGATAACTTGTTGTATCACCTACGACCAATGGGTAAATCGGGAATTTTTGTTGTCTTGCATAGAATTCATAATCCTCACCTAAAGTCTGGTTACCATCTGATAGCATCAATATTGCCGTGTTACTACCGGCATAAATCTCATTCAGTGATGAGAGAGCTTGCCCTATATTCGTTGCTTTCTCTTCAAATAACAAGCTGTCTAAAGTATTTAATTCCGTTCCGAACGCAAATTCTGAAATAGTAAACCTTTCCTTCAGATCAGTATTATTCTTAATTTGGTCTTTTATACGTATTAGTTGCTCTGCACCATCTACCTGTGTAATAGAAGAAGAATTATCCGATAAAACAATTAGATTGGCTTTCTCTAAAGAATATTGATCCTTTGTGATTTTAGGATTTATTAAAAGCAAAAACAAAGCAAACCAAGCTACAAATCTCAAGAAGGAGAGGGTGACATATAGAAAACCTTTACCTTTGGATTTATAGTAGTATTGATAAATTACCAACACTACAGCCAAGATCGCAGCAAGTAAAATAAAGAATACTGTTTGTATTTGCATGAAATTTTTTAGACAGACGCCAAAGACTACAGTCTGCCCCAATAAGCTTTTTATATAGTATTTGTTAAAGTGCTTTAACTCCCGGTTAAGTCAGCATTCCGCCATCAACATTTAATACTTGTCCGGTAACGTAGGCAGAAAGATCGGATGCCAGGAATAAACAGGCATTAGCTACATCTTCCGGTGTCCCACCTCGCTTCAATGGAATAGCCTCTCTCCAACCCTGTACTGTTTCTTCATCTAGTTTATCAGTCATTTCTGTTTCAATAAATCCGGGCGCAATAGCATTACACCGAATATTTCTTGAACCAAGTTCAAGAGCTACAGATTTTGTAAAGCCTAAGATACCAGCTTTGGAAGCAGCATAATTGGCTTGACCTGCATTCCCTTTTACACCAACCACACTACTCATGTTTATTATTGATCCCTTGCGCTGTTTTAACATTGTACGTTGCACAGCCTTAGTCATATTAAAAACAGATTTTAGATTTATCTCTATAACCTTATCGAAATCGTCTTCTCCCATCCTCATTAACAGCTTGTCTTTTGTAATACCTGCATTGTTAATTAATACGTCTATGCCGCCGAAATCCTCAAGAACCTTCGCAATTAAATCTTCAGAATCCTTAAAACTAGCTGCGTTACTTTTGTACGCTTTAGCTTTAACTCCTATTGAATTAAGCTCCTTTTCAAGCTCAAGAGCAGGGGCTTCGCTTGAACTATAGGTAAATGCAACATTTGCCCCATGTTCAGCAAATATTCTTGCTATACCCATTCCTATTCCCCGACTTGCACCGGTTATGATAACTATCTTTCCTTCTAATATTTTCATATCGTTGTATTATTTGCACACTAGTAATCCAAATATAAGTTTTGTTTAAGATAAAGGCTATAAAAAATCCCGACTAATTCGGGATTTTCCTATAAGCTATTGATTGGATAATTGTACTTTATTCTGAATTATCCAACCACTTCTTTGACTTTCTTCCCAATCTCTGCAGGAGAATCCACAACATTAATTCCACATTCACGCATAATTCGCTTTTTTGCCTGAGCAGTATCGTCTGTCCCTCCTACAATTGCCCCGGCATGGCCCATTGTTCTACCGGCCGGCGCTGTTTCACCAGCTATAAAACCAACTATTGGCTTTTTACTTCCACTAGCTTTATACCATTTAGCCGCATCTGCTTCCAACTGTCCTCCTATTTCTCCTATCATGACCACACATTCGGTTTCAGGATCATTTATAAGCAATTCTACTGCTTCTTTTGTAGTAGTGCCTATTATTGGATCTCCCCCAATACCAATAGCGGTGGTAATACCCAATCCTTGTCTGACTACCTGGTCAGCAGCTTCATAAGTTAATGTTCCGGATTTAGATACAATACCTATATTTCCTTTCTTAAATACAAAACCGGGCATAATACCTACTTTGGCCTCTTCCGGAGTAATTACTCCCGGACAATTTGGTCCAATTAGAGTGCAATCTCGGTGTTTAATATAATTATTGGTTTTAACCATATCGGCTACAGGAATACCCTCAGTGATTGTTATTATAACTTTAATTCCAGCACTGGCCGCTTCCATAATTGCATCAGCCGCAAATGCGGGCGGCACAAAAATGATTGTAGTGTCTGCACCTACACTTTGAACGGCTTCTTCTACTGTATTAAAAACAGGTTTTCCCAGGTGTTCCTGACCCCCTTTGCCCGGCGTTACCCCGCCAACCACGTTTGTGCCATAGGCTATCATCTGTTCTGAATGAAAAGTCCCTTCACTGCCGGTAAAGCCTTGAACAATTATCCTGGAATCTTTATTTACTAATACGCTCATAGTCGGTTTATCTTTTAATTACGCAAAAATATATTTTTGAAAACTATTTTTAGGTGGTTAATGACTTATTGTTTCTTTAATTCTTTTAAAATGGACGGAAGACTGCGGAGATGGGCTAATTCTTTGAATTTTTCACGAGATTCACCAGCCGGACTTCCCAAATAACTTTTACCCCCTTCCAGAGATCTTCCAATACCAGCCTGGGCCATTATAACAGCTTTCTTTCCTATGGTAATACCACTTATTATTCCCACCTGACCCCAAATAGTAACTTCATCCTCAATCACAACGCAGCCGGCAATTCCTGTTTGTGAAGCAATCAGACACTTCTGTCCGATAACTGTATCATGCCCTACCTGAATCTGATTATCGAGCTTACTACCTTTCTTAATAGTTGTATCTCCCGTAACACCCCTGTCTATTGTACATAGAGCTCCAATATCTACATGATCTTCTATTACAACACGTCCTCCTGAAAGCAATTTATCATAGCCCTCTGGTCTATTCTTATAATAGAAAGCATCTGCTCCAAGGACTGTTCCGGCATGAATAGTGACATGATCTCCAATAATACAATTATCATATATGCAGACATTGGGATGAATAATGCAATGGTCTCCTATTTCAACATTATTACCAATAAACACATTAGGTTGTATATGCGTGTTTTTTCCTATTTTGGCAGATTTGGAAATCATCAAATCTGATTTTTCAAAAGGTTTGAAATAATCGGTAAGAACATTAAAATCCCTAAATGGATCCTCTGAAATAAGTAAAGCCTTGCCAGCGGGGCAATCTACTTTTTTATTTATTAAAACTACAGTAGCCTTAGAATTTAGTGCTTTATCATAATACTTTGGATGGTCTACAAATACAATGTCTCCTTCTTCTACGACATGTATTTCATTCATCCCAAAAATAGAAAAGTCATCTGCTCCTATATATTCAGAATTAATAATCCCTGCAATTTGCTTTAAAGAATATGGCTTAGGAAATTTCACAAATTATTTATCAAAATTATATATAAATTAAAACTAAATATAAAATACTATAACGTGTTTATATACAGTAACTTACTATTTAGCTCTTTCCATATAAGAACCCTTTTCAGTATCAATTTTAATTTTGTCTCCTTCATTGATAAAAAGCGGTACATTTACCTTTGCTCCGGTCTCAACAACCGCCGGTTTGGAAGCATTTGTTGCTGTGTTTCCCTTAAGACCGGGCTCAGTATGAGTAACTTCAAGAACTACACTAGCCGGCATATCAACTGTTAAAGGCATACTGTCTTCCGTATTAAACATTATGGTCACAATTTCTCCTTCTTTGAGAAGTTCGGGAGCATCCAATATTTCTTCCTGCAAGGAGATTTGGTTGTAATCGTCCGTGTTCATGAAATGATAAGTCGTCCCATCAGAATATAAAAATTGGTAAGATCTGGTTTCCACACGTACATCCTCAATTTTATGGCCTGCAGAGAATGTATTATCCAATACTTTTCCGCTGGTAAGACTTTTAAGCTTTGTACGCACAAAAGCCGGCCCTTTACCAGGTTTTACGTGTAAAAACTCAACAATTTTATAAATATCATTGTTGTACTTAATGCATAATCCTTTTCTAATATCTGATGTATTTGCCATAAATAATTAATTTGTACTAAAATAACCTTTCATAATTCCTCTTTGAGAATCACGAATAAATTGTAAAATTTCATCTCTCTCGGGAGTAGCCTCCATTTCTGCTTCAATGATCTGTACAGCCTGAGTATTGTTATAATTCTTCTGATATAGTATTCTATAGATATTCTGTATCTCCCTAATTTTATCTGAATCGAATCCTCTTCTTCGCAGTCCCACAGAATTTATTCCAACATACGACATAGGCTCTCTTGCTCCTTTTACATAGGGTGGAACATCTTTACGAACTAAAGATCCCCCGGTTACGAACGCATGATTACCAATTGAGACAAACTGATGTACTGCAACCAGACCTGCAAGAATAACATTGTCGCCTATAGTTACATGTCCGGCAAGGGTTGAATTATTGGAGAAAATACAATTATTACCCACAAAACAATCGTGAGCAACATGACAATAGGCCATTATAAGACAATTTTTACCAATCACCGTTTTCATTCTGTCGCGTGTACCTTTGTGAATAGTAGCACACTCTCTGATCGTGGTATTATTCCCAATAACTACTGTGGTTTCCTCTCCTTCATATTTAAGATCCTGAGGAGGTGCTGATATAACCGCTCCCGGAAAAATATTGCAATTCTTCCCAATGCGGGCACCTTCCATAATGGTAACATTAGAGCCTATCCAGGTACCATCGCCAATTACCACATTATTATGAATAGTGGTAAATGGTTCAATAACTACATTTTTTGCAATTTTAGCTCCCGGGTGAACGTAGGCAAGCGGTTGATTCATACTAATCCTTTTGTTTTGTTTTTACGATTTGGGCCATTAATTCAGCTTCGGACACCAATTTACCATTTGCGTATGCATACGCC
>JABDPH010000461.1 GCA_013042925.1 Eudoraea sp. | reverse complement strand
CTTCAGGGTTTTCTTTGACAAAGGTAAATTCAAATGTTTTAGCTTCTTCCTGTAATTCAAAATATTCGTCCCTCAAAGAGTTCATGACCGCGGTGTCCTGCACAGCAGAAGCATTCCTCATTTCATCAGACATAGATTTTGCCCTATTTGCCAAACCCCTGGATTCTTCAAGAAAATCAGCAAATAAATCATTCTGCAAAGTACCTTTAATTTTAGCAAAGGCCAGGCTGTCTTTTTGCGCATTAACTTCAATATTTCCATTTTCAATTACTACAGGAATATTTCCACGTACTCGACTAATCAATAAATAATGTAGCTCTGGCATTTCGGAAGAGCCGGTAAAAGTAAATTTTCCATTTTCTAAAGTAGTTGTGTCTACCTCAATTAACTGATTAGCTTCATCGGTTTTTTTAAGGAAGACCTGTGTGCCATTCTCCACTTCACCACTTAGGCTACCTTCTAGTTTAAATCCATCGGTTGTAGTGTTACATGCTACAAGTAGGCCTAATAGCAATGCTGGTAGTATTAATTTTTTCATCATTTTTTAAATAAGATGTGCAAAGGTACTTATATAAGACAGAATAAAAAAAGTCCTTAGACATAAGGTTATGTTAAGGACAGATCTATAAAAAATGGTTTTGATTTAGAATTGATAACGTATTCCCAGGGCGATATCAAAGTCAAAATTATCCGTAAAATCATTATATCCTAAAATGCCAAGTTCTGGCCGTAAATCCAAAGACAATAATAAAGGAATATCAAAATTATATTCTATCCCTACATTTCCTGCGGCAAAGATAAATAACCCGCCATCCGGATTCCCATCACTACCAGGCACTGCGTCAAAACTAACGCTTCCCAATCCTCCACCTGCACCGTAGTACCAATTAAAATTACCATCTATATGGCGTACCCATTCATAAAGCGCGGATACTTTGAAAGCATCAAATTCCCTGCTGTCTCTCCAGCCCAGATTTAATTCCAGTCTATGATATCTGCTAAGCAATCGTTGATAGGAAATTTCTGCTCCAAACCCATCGCTGTCGCCCAGGCGAAGTCCAAGAGCATTATCAGAAATTTCTTGTGCGCTAATTGTTATCGTAAATAGACATGTTAAAAGTAGAACCAGATTAAAAATTTTCATATGTTTTGATTTTAGTTTAGGTTTAAAATCTATCTCAGCTAATAAAAACTTAATTTTACAACTAAAATTGTTCTGGATTGGATAAAAATCTTTTAACAGATCTTAGAAGCAGCCTTGATGGCCCTTTGCAATTTGACACCCTGTCAAGGGCAATTTATGCAACAGATGCATCGGTTTATCGCAAGGTACCTTTGGCAGTTGCTTTCCCAAAAGATCAAAATGACATTATAAAACTTATACTTTTTGCCCAAAAACATCAAGTTGGGCTTGTTCCGAGAACAGCCGGTACATCATTAGCCGGACAATGTGTTGGAGATGGAATTGTGGTTGATGTATCCAAACATATGACCAAAATTCTTCATCTTGATGTTGATGGAAAAACAGTCACGGTTCAGCCCGGAGTTATACGAGATGAACTTAATGAATACCTCAAAGCTCATGGTTTGTTTTTTGGACCAAATACTTCAACTTCTAACCGCTGTATGATTGGTGGTATGGTTGGAAATAATTCAAGCGGTACAACGTCTATTCAATATGGTGTTACACGCGACAAAGTCATTGCTCTGAAAACAATACTTTCCGATGGTTCCCAGGCAAGCTTTGAATCCATTACATCTGGAGAGTACAGAAAAAAAATGGATATGCCCAACCTCGAAGGAACCATTTATATGGGAGTATATTCGGAGTTGCAAAGCAAAGAGGTACAACAAAATATCAAGGAAGAATTTCCAAAGGAGAGTATTCATAGAAGAAATACCGGTTATGCAGTAGATGAATTATTGCATAGTCATCTTTTTGGCGGTCCTGAGGAGGAAATTAATATTTGTAAATTATTAAGTGGGAGTGAAGGAACTCTGGCCTTTACCACGGAAATCACTCTGCAATTAGATGAAGTTCCACCACCGATTTCAGCCATGGTCGTTACACATTATAAAACCCTTGAGGATTGTCTCAAGGATGTTGTTCCTGTCATGAAGCACAATCTGCATTTGTGCGAAATGATGGATAAAGTGATTTTGGATTGCACAAAAAATAACAGAGAGCAATTAACGAACCGATACTTTGTTGAAGGTGATCCTGCAGCATTGCTTATGTTGGAGCTAAAAGATGATTCGGAAGAAGCTCTTGAAGGAAATTTGAAAAAGCTGTTAAAAACGATAGAGAAATCGGGTTTGAGTTATTCCAATCCCATTCTGAGGGGTAACAATATCAATAAAGCCATTGCTTTGAGAAAGGCGGGTCTTGGCCTTTTAGGAAATATGGTAGGTGACAGGAAAGCCGTAGCTTGTATTGAAGACACAGCGGTTTCTTTGCCAGACCTAAAAGCTTTTATAGGTGATTTCACAAAGATCATGAAAGATTATGGCCAGGACGCCGTGTATTATGCCCATGCCGGTGCAGGCGAGCTTCATTTAAGGCCAATTCTAAACTTAAAACGTGCCGAAGATGTCTCCCTTTTCAGATCCATAACAACAGATGTAGCTAAACTGACCAAAAAATACGGGGGGTCGTTTAGCGGAGAACATGGTGATGGTATTGTAAGAGCTGAATTTATTCCTATGATGATTGGTGAGCAGAACTATGAATTGCTTAAACGCATAAAGTCATATTTTGATCCTGATCATATTTTTAACCCGGGCAAAATTGTAGATGCATATCCAATGGATAAATCATTGCGATATGAAATTGAACGGGAAGAACCCGAGATCAGTACAATTTTTGATTTCTCAGACAGCGAGGGAATCTTAAAAGCATCTGAAAAATGTAATGGTAGCGGCGACTGCAGAAAAACCCATAAGGCTTCAGGTGGGATGTGTCCCAGTTATCAGGCAACAAAGAATGAAAAAGATACAACCCGAGGAAGGGCAAATGCATTGCGGGAGGTGCTAACAAATTCTCTTGAGCAAAACCGATTTGACTCTGATGAATTAGTGGAGGTATTCGATCTCTGTTTAAGCTGTAAAGCCTGTGCAAGTGAATGCCCGAGCAATGTTGATGTTGCAACTTTAAAATCGGAGTTTTTATATCAATATCAGGAGACCAACGGTTATAAATTCAGGAATAAACTGTTTGCATACAATACCCGGTTAAATGCTCTGGGAAGCAAAATGCCTATAGTAACAAATACTATTTATAATTCCGGGCCCCTTAGTAATGTGATAAAGAAAATTTCGGGGATTGCGCCTAAAAGGAGGTTGCCAAAAGTATCAAGTATAAATTTAGATAAGTACCTTCAAAATATTAATAAACAAGTAAATAATAAAAATAGAAATATCGTCCTGTACATTGATGAATTTACCAAGTATTTGGACACGGATCTTGGTAAAGATGCAATAGATTTGCTATGCGGATTGGGATATGAAGTAAGTCTTTATTACGCCGAAAGCGGACGAACATTTATTTCAAAAGGATTTTTGAAACAGGCTAAAAGGCTTGCGGAGAAAAATATTGCAACATTGCTCAATTACGCCCGGCAAGGTACTCCTATAGTCGGAATAGAAC
>JABDPH010000459.1 GCA_013042925.1 Eudoraea sp. | reverse complement strand
GACCGGATTGGGTTCTAATCAGCCTATATCAGCTGCGTCTGTCATTTCGAACCGAACGAAGTGAGCGTGAGAAATCTCAATTTACGTGCTTTCAATCACACTTGCATGCAGTTTGGATTTCTCAATCGCTGCTTTGCAGCTCATGTCGAAATGACTTGGCGCAGAAATTCAAATACGTCCAACATCTGTCATTTCGAACCGAACGAAGTGAGTGTGAGAAATCTCAATTTGACTGTTTTCAATGACACCTAAATGCAGTCTGGATTTCTCAATCGTTGCATTACAACTCATGTCGAAATGACCCGGTTTGGTTGATAATAAGCCCACGTAATCTATAACTGTCATTTCGAACCGAACGAAGAGAGTGTGAGAAATCTCAAGTTATGTGCTTTCAATGACACCTAAATGCAATCTGGATTTCTCAATCGTTGCTTCGCAACTCATTTCGAAATGACCAGGTCGGTTTCTAATAAGCTGATTTAAGCTACATCTGTCATTTCGAACCGACTGAAAGGAGCGTGAGAAATCTAGTACAATCCATTAGGAATCAACGCTAAAAAACCCAAAATACCGATGAAGGGTTTTGGGCCATGAATCTTTATATCCGAAATAATTATCACTTTATCGTAGTTTTTCCCAAGTACCGAAAAATAAGGTGCTTTCAGCGATTAATACCCTAAGGATATCACTTTCTGTAGTTATTTTAATATACCCAAATCTAATAACATGAAAGCCTTTTTAACCTTAGTACTTATACTATTATTCGGAGCAGCTGCTCTGGCCCAAAAAACTACAGACTATGGTAAAGTTGAAACATTACAAATGGATATTGTTTTGGATAGTAGCCTTTCTGTTTCTCACAATAGTGGGCAAATTGAGGCAGCAAAAAAAGACGCTGTTACGCGCTTATACAAATTCAAGAATACAAGAGTAAAGAGAGCTTTAGCTTTTTCTACGAAAAAAAACAACCCCAAATTAGCCTAATCCCAATATTATGATACTATTTATTCTTTTATTACCCGTAGCCCTTTTGATAAGTTATACACTTATCTTTCCAAAAACCAAAGGTGTTCTAAGACCTATTAAAGTTCCTTCAAAGCATAGACAAGCTCTTAGATAATACAGTAGACCTATTTATTATCTCATAACCGGGATGATAACCAAAAGGAACAGTTATTCCTGAATTCCAGGTTGTTTAATCTGATAATTCAGGCGATCTTTCTCGGCGTCTACCATCTGTTTAACTTCTTTAAGAAGTACTTTTGCATCGTAGATTATACCATCCTTTATGGTGTATTTTACCCCGCCAACCCTTACAACTTCATTATCTTCGGTAAGTTTTATGGCGCCTGTGCCATATAGTACTTTCAAGTTTTGTAATGGATTTTCTGAAACAATAACAAAATCTGCCAGTTTACCAACGGTAACGGTACCTATCTGATCATCCATACCCAGGGCCTCTGCTCCGTTCAGGGTTGCCGAACGAATAATTTCTAAAGGATGAAACCCAGCTTCACGCAACAATTCCATTTCACGGATATACGCGAAACCATAAAGCTGAAAGATAAAACCAGAATCTGAACCTGTAGTAACACGCCCTCCCCGATTTTTGTATTCGTTTACAAAGGTCATCCAGAGTTCGTAATTCTCCTTCCATGCTACTTCCTGTTCCGTACCCCAATAATGCCAATAGGAACCGTGACTGATCTTACTTGGTTGATAAAAATCCCATAGGGATGGAAGTGTATATGTTTCATGCCATTCTGCCCGCCTTGCCCTTTGTAAGTCCCTGCTGGCTTCATAAATATTAAATGTTGGATCAAGTGTGAAATCCAGGGCAATAAGCTCTTCCATAACGTTATTCCAATGCTCAGAATATGGTTTTGCAGCCTGCTGCCAGAGTTTTCCTGCTTCTTCAAAACGATGTTGTTCATTGTTGTAATTATAATCCAATGGATAGTTTTGAACCGTGCGATCCTCAAAAAGAGCTTCAGGTAATCCATACCAGTGTTCCATGCTGGTTAAACCTGCTCTTGCTGAATGCAGAACATTCCATCTGGCGACATTGAGTTGCGCATGATGACAGGCAGATCGCAAACCTAATTTTTTGTTTTCATCTAAAGCCGCAGTCATAATTTCTGGAGGTGCCCCAAATAACTTAATGCCATCAGCACCTTTTTTTGCATTGTTCCGTACCCATTCACGCGCCATTTCTGGAGTACTGATTACGGCATCACTACCCTGACCAAAACCTGTATACGCCATAATTCGGGGTGCTACAATTTCATTTTTGGCACTTTTTCTTTTTAAGTCTAAAGTGAAGTCTACACCACGGCCACTTGGTTCTCGCACAGTGGTAATTCCATGGGCCATCCAGAGTTTAAATACATAGTCTGGTTCTGCGCCCTGGGCTTTTCCCCCTATATGCCCATGCATGTCTATAAAACCAGGCAGCAAATACATACCTGCACAATTTAATTCCTTGCCTCCCGGATCTAATTTTGGGCGGTCTGAGGTTTTTATAGTTACTCCAGGGTATCCGACAACGGCTACTTCTCGAATACGATTGTTTTCCACAACAATATCAACAGGTCCTAGCGGAGGTGCCCCATTACCATTTATTAAGGTTACTCCCCTAATAATAAGTTGCTCAAAGGGCCCCTCACTAGACTTTTCTTGCGCATGGACCGCTAACCAAAAAATTAAGGCAATAAAGCAAAATATCTTCTGTCTGGTCATTTATAGGGAATTTATGATTAAAATATAAACTTCGTTTAAAAATAGCCTTTAAGAATGAATCTGTCACGGAATAAATGATAAAATAGTTTCCTTGCATTACTCTTCAAGGGTTTAAAAAAATTATACCTTTGAGTTAGATCCTGCCACTTGAGGTACCCACCTATTCAATGATTTTAAAATAACCTATATTTCAGAATAAACCTGTGGTTGATGTAGACAAAACCAAATATTTTACTCCAGGTGCATTAATTTTAAAATGAATAACCAAGTAGCAATACTTATCTCATAACAGGATTGAGAAATCGATATACCTACCTAAAAAGACTTTGTCTTTTTAG
>JABDPH010000098.1 GCA_013042925.1 Eudoraea sp. | reverse complement strand
TCCGGACTGGATTTAGTTAAAAAGGATAATTTTTCTTCCGCTACATTACCCCCTCCAACTATCAAAATATGAAGCGACTTTGTCTTTAGAAAAATCGGATATAAATTATTCCTTTCCATTATTCTGTGATTTGATATTCATACTGGCGGCCAATCTGAATAATTTGGTGTCGGTGTTTTACTACTTCTCCTATAATAATTATAGCCGGGTTGCTTAATTTTTGTTTTTCAACTATACCTTCTATTGTATTAATTGTTCCAACTCCAATTCGCTCTTCTTCTCTTGTGCCATTTTGAATAATTGCAATGGGCGTATCGGACTTGCTCTCTTTAATAAATAGCTCTACGATGGCCGAGAGTTTAGACATTCCCATTAAAATGACTACTGTTGCATTTGATTTAGCGGCGAGGTGAATGTCTGAAGAGAGTTTATGTTCTTTTGTGGTACCGGTAATTACCCAGAAACTCTCTGCCGCGCCTCGTTTGGTAACCGGGATATTCTGAGATGCGGGAACGGAGATGCATGATGAAATTCCTGGAACTATTGCAACTTCAATGCCATAGCCTGCCGCATAAGCCATTTCCTCGGCCCCACGGCCAAAAACAAAAGGATCACCACCTTTTAATCGTACCACATGACCCCTGCTTTGTGCTCTTTGCACGATTAATTCATTGATCTGATCTTGATGAAAGGCATAACATCCTTTCCGCTTGCCAACAAAAATATGCTCTGCTTTATCAGCATATTCCAATAAAGCTTTGTCTACAAGGGCATCGTAAAGAACCACATCCGCATCCTGTAAAGCTTTAATTGCTTTTACTGTGATTAGTTCCAAATCTCCCGGGCCAGCACCAACGACCGTTAATTTTCCTTTTTTATGCATGAATCAGTTCTTGTTTTCTAAAGGCTTCCACCTTGTTTAAAAATTCCTCAGCATTAGCGAGATAGTTTTTAGCGAAGCTCTCCTCAGGTTCATTTTTATTCAATTGCAAAACCAAATCTTCGAATGAGCAATTCAGTTCTATTCTGCTGTTTGCAACAAAATAGGTGTCGAAATCCTTTATTATGCTGTTGTGGGTATTTGTTTTAGTTTTTTCGGCAGTCAAAAGTGCCTTCGCCGTATTTACCATAGAAGAATAAGAATAATAAATACTTGCAGCCCATTTTTCTTCTGTAATGGCCTCTTTAGCATTATGTATCTTTTCTTCACTTTCAAATAACAATGTGGCAATTAAATCTATTACCACCCCGGCGCACTCTCCTATTCCAATTGCCTTCTGATATCTCTTGTTACTTCCCCAATCCAAATAATCTTCAGGAGCTAAATTTTCAATATCCGCTAATGGCCTAAGAAGTTCATAAAAATAATACTCCCCTTTTTCTGCATAATAAGATTCGTAAGATGCCTCTTTACCATTAATTTCAAAATCGTCTAATATCTTTCTAAGAGCTGCCGGCCCTTTTTTACTTGGAATCTTAATTACTTTATCAGCAAATAAGCCTTGTCCATCTCCTAAATTGCCACCTCCAAGCAACACTTGCAAAGCAGGTGCAACCAACTTTTCCTTAGTTCGTATTGACATGCCCTGAAAACCAATATTGGCCATAGAATGCTGACCGCAAGCATTCATACAACCACTAATTTTAATGACTACATCAGCATTATTTACATATTGCGGGTATTCTTCTTTTATAACGCGCTCTAATTCCGAAGCTATTCCGGTACTGCTTGCAATTCCTAGGTTGCAGGTGTCAGTGCCCGGACAAGCTGTAATATCTATTGCCTTGTTATAGCCCGCATCTGCAAACCCAAGTTTTTTAAGTTCAGTATAGAAAAAAGGAATCAGTGATTCTTTTACATAAGGAATTAGGATATTCTGTCTTAGGGTTAAGCGAATTTCACCTGCCGCATACCTTTCAACCAACTCTGCCAGCAATCTGGCTTTATCTGTATAAAAATCTCCTAGCATTACCTTTATTCCAATAGCAACATATCCGGATTGTTTTTGTGTAACCAGATTGGTTGCTTTCCATTGTTCAAAAG
>JABDPH010000458.1 GCA_013042925.1 Eudoraea sp. | reverse complement strand
CTTCTCAGGACATTAACAATACTGCTATACCCTATTCAATTAAAGAAGCTATGAATGAGGCCTATGTGCCTTTATTTATGGAGTTAACAGATTTACTAAGGACTTTGGTTAAAAGTTGGGAAAATATCCCAATGCTTGCAAGAACTCATGGCCAACCGGCATCTCCTACTCGTTTGGGTAAAGAAATTAATGTCTTTGTGGTAAGACTCGAGGAACAGTTTAACCTCTTAAATGACGTTCCAAGTGCAGCTAAATTTGGTGGGGCAACCGGGAATTATAACGCTCACAAAGTAGCTTACCCTGACATAGATTGGCGAAATTTTGGTAAAAATTTTGTTCAGGAGAAATTGGGGTTATCTCATTCTTTCCCAACTACTCAAATAGAGCACTATGACCATATGGCTGCTTTATTTGATGCACTTAAGCGTATAAATACCATAGTAATTGACTTAAACAGGGATATGTGGACTTACATATCCATGGATTATTTTAAGCAAAAGATCAAAGAAGGAGAAGTGGGTTCTTCGGCAATGCCCCACAAAGTAAATCCTATAGATTTTGAAAATTCCGAAGGTAATTTAGGGATTGCCAATGCTATTTTTGAGCATTTGTCTTCAAAATTACCAATATCGCGTTTGCAGCGCGATTTAACGGATAGCACTGTGCTGCGCAACGTAGGTGTTCCTTTTGGGCATACCTTAATTGCCTTTAAAGCTACGCTTAAGGGACTTAACAAATTATTGCTAAATAAGAGAAAATTTGAGCAAGATCTGGAGGATAATTGGGCGGTTGTAGCTGAAGCAATACAGACCATCCTCAGGAGAGAAGGATATCCAAATCCGTATGAAGCACTAAAAGGGCTCACACGGACGAATAACCGCATTACAAAAGAATCAATAGCAGAATTTATTGATCAATTAGAGATAAACGAAGAGCTGAAAACTGAATTAAAAAATATCAGCCCTGGTAATTATACCGGTATATAAGAAAGGATTCTTTTCTCTTTCTAAGACAGTGTTTTTAAGCTATTATATCTTCAATATTAGTTTTTACTATCCTTTTTTTAGTATTTGTAAATGAGGGAAAGGTATTTCAATACCGGCTTTATCTAAAGCAATTTTACAGTCTTCAACGGTACCAAAATAAACATCCCAGTAATGCTCTGGTTTAGCGTAAGGCCGTATAGCAAAATTTATCGAACTATCTGCTAATTCAGAAACATTAACTGAAGGTGCAGGTTCCTGCAATACTTTTTCATTAGCCGTCAGAACACTCATTAAAACCTCCTTAGTCTTTTTTATATCTTCACCGTAGTCTACTCCAATTTCAACATCTACTCTTATTTTACCCTCTGCTGTGTAATTAACTATATTGCCATTGGCCATAGCCCCATTAGGTATAATAGCCAATTTATTTTGAGGTGTAATAAGTTTGGTAGTGAAAATTTCAATCTCTTTAACTACACCCAGAACTCCTTGCGCTTCAACTAAATCTCCTATTTTGTAAGGCCTGAAAATCATGATTAAAACGCCCCCGGCGAAGTTAGATAAAGATCCTTGTAAAGCTAGTCCAACGGCCAGACCTGCAGCTGCAATTACAGCAGCAAATGTTGTTACATCTACTCCTAATGTAGAGATCACTATTATTATCAATAAGATCTTTAAAGCCCATGAAGAAAGATTTAGAAGAAATCTTTGAAGTGATTCATCATATTTACTTTTGGACATCGCATTTCTGGAAACCCCAATTATTTTATTCACTACCCATGATCCAATGATGAAAATCAGTATGGCACCAATAAGTTTGGGACCGTATGTTATAATAAAGTCAATTCCTTTGTCAATCCAGATTTCTGCGTTTTCCATTATTAATAGATTTTATAGTTTTTAAGAGCGGTAAGATATAAAATAGGCCAGAGAAATTTTAATCAGATACCTTATTTCTATTTAAGTTTCAGTTTCACGAACAAAAAGCCCGCCCGGATTTAATCCGGGCGGGCCTTATATATAAAAATAGTTAAGTTATCCCTTTAAAAATTCGCCTATTTCTCCAAGTCCTTCGCCTTTATAATCAGACTTCTGTATTGCATTCATTAATTGTACAATATATGCCGGGTTCATATCCTTGCCAAGAACCCTAATAAGAGCAAAACCTTTGTCATCGCTGCTTCCAAAAATAATTACCTCATCTATTGCATCTTCATCACCCACATATTTTATAACTCCCTTTCCATACTGTGAGTTTAATTTCATAAGTTCAACAAAATCATCATTCTTTAGAATTGCATTTACTTTTGCTTTTTCAACTTCATACTCCGCTCCATTCTCGCCGGTCTTCTTAAAAGCCAATAAATTCAATTTTTTCAATGACTGTAATGCCGTTTGCTGAACTTCAGACAATTCTTCTGCCTGCAGATTTAGAATGCTCGTAGGAACATCTAATGAAATGAAGTTAGGATTTTCTGAATTGTTGACATAATATTCCTGGAGACTCTGTTTTGATGAACAGGCAGAAAGCGCCAACAAGGCAACTCCCGCGATAACCATTACTATTTTTTTCATTTTATTGATCTTTATGTTTTATCAAAACCGATAGAAGCGGCAATTAAGCGATTTTGAAATTTTATCTTCACCAATGCTTAATTACCACTTTTTCGATCTGCTATTACGATTTGTTCTTTTTTTCCGCTTTATTTAATTCTTCCGGTAAATTCATCTTTTTTGTAAGTGAACCTATTTTAGTAAGATCAATATCTCCGGTCAAAGTAAGAAGAACAGTTTCAATCTTTCTGTCATTAATTTCCACATCTACATTATCGATACCGGTAACAAACATTAACAGTTCGCTTACATGATCTTCGTCTTTGCCATTTTTCACATAGAATTTAACATTTGTATCTTTATCTTTTACCCTCATAAGTTCTTCTAATGAAGAAGATTTAAGATACTTGTCTACTGTTGCCTGCATATCAGCAGAAACCGCTTTATCCTCTGTAATGAATACCTTCAGCCCGCTTAGGCTCTTAGCAATATTCATAAAATCCTGAGCTTCCGGATCATCCACATCTACATCCATCTTAACCAAAAGGTTAAACATGTTTTTATTAACTATTACAGAACTTACCTCATCTGAATCCTCAAATTTATCAAAAATAGACTGTGAGAAACCACTAAGGGGTAAAACTGCCATTGCTACTATTAGAATATACTTTTTCATCATTTAAATTTTAATTGTTGTTGTAAATTTTTTGTTTTGTTTGTTCAAATTCATTTAAATAGGCCACTTTTTCGGTACCACGTTCCAAATTCTGTGCCAACAGGCTTAATGCCTTCTTTGTTTCATTATAGGCATACTCTGCCTCTTTTTGTTTCCGGTAATCATTACCGAAAAATATTCCAAAGGCCATAACTGCTACTGCTGCAATAGAAATCCATTTGTAGTATGATACTCTAGGTTTTAATGGAACCTGCTTAGTAAACCGTTCGTCTTTGGCTTTAGAAAAGTAAGTAAACATTGGAGTGTATTGTTCCAGATGCGGTGCAACCGAATCCT
>JABDPH010000455.1 GCA_013042925.1 Eudoraea sp. | reverse complement strand
CCGGCATTCTATGTAATTAATGTGTATGTTCCTAATTCGGGACAAAAATTAGACCGTCTGGAGTATCGCAAAACCTGGGACGCTGCATTTCTCAACTTCATAAAGGAGAAAGAGCAGACGAAACCGGTAATTGTATGTGGGGATTTTAATGTAGCACATAGGGCCATCGATTTGAAGAACGACAAGTCGAACTACAACAAAACAGCTGGCTATACACAGATAGAAATAGATGGAATGGATAATTTTTTGAACGCAGGTTTGATCGATACCTATAGACACCTGCATCCGGAAACTATTGCGTATACGTATTGGAGCTATCGATTTAAGGCCAGAGAGCGGAACACAGGTTGGCGTATCGATTATTTTTTAGTGAGCGAATCGCTTAAAGACAAGATAACGTCAGTCGCAATTTTGGGGGAATATTTTGGTTCGGATCATTGTCCCATACTTCTCGAAATAGCTCCCTAGGCACTCCCTGCTATACCTCCAGATAAAGACGTGTTGGTAAATAAAACTGTTCACCTGACGAGGGTCATAGGCAAAGCGGTATTGACGTAGTATTTTTGCAACTAGATGAATTTTTAACCTATAAAAGTATAACTATGTCACTAGTTGAATTTAAAAAAAAGAGAAGACCTTTTTCCAACTTGATTACATCCGAATTTTTCGATATGGAAGATTTTTTTGATAATCGTTTTTGGAATAAAGATCTAATGAGCACCGATTTTTGGAATGGTAGAAAAGGTGAACCCGCTTTAAATATTAAGGAAGCGGATGACCATTTTGAAATAGACCTAGCCGCACCTGGCTTCAGTAAAAAAGATTTTGATGTAACCGTAGAAGATGGGTATTTAAAAATCAAAGCTGAGAAGACTTTTTCTGAAGAAGAAAAAGAAGAGGAGTATACCCGAAAAGAGTTTAGTTACAATGCTTTTGAACGTTCTTTATTACTACCAGAAAATGTAAGAGAGGAAGAAGTAAAAGCTAAGTATAACAACGGTATATTAAGCTTCAAATTGACTAAAAAAGAAGAAGTCAAAAAAATGAAACCTAAAAAAATAGAGATTGCATGATAGTCTCTTTTAGGAGTACATACCCTTTTGTCACCTGATGATTGTCGATAGATTACTGGGACTGTGATGAGAGGGTATGGTTATTTTACAAGGCCTTCATCAAGGCCTTTCCTTTTGATGTAGCTAAAGCCTTATTAGTTGCAGTATACCCCAATAGATATATTTTGTCCATCTCCCTCATAGAAAACGTACTAAAATTTCCCAGATCCTCAGGACAAATTACGAGATCGCACATAGAAAATTTGGTCATGGATTCCATGGCACTTCGTATTTGAAAAGATCGTTCCACTACATTGTAGAAATATTTAAGATCTTTTAAAGCTACTTTCTCAAATGGATTTACATGTACCCCTATAAGTGAATTACACTCCTGTTGGATGAGATCTGCAGGAAAATTATTTAAAGTACCACCATCCACATAATGGTCATCTCCTATGCGAACCGGGGTAAAAATTCCGGGAAAGGCAGCGGAAGCTATCACGGCACGTATGAGTGCCCCTTTGCGGAACACTTGTAAGGTGCCCTCCAGGATATTAGTAGCGGTAACGACTAACGGAATTTTAAGCGCTTCAAAAGTATCCTGAGGCAATACTGCTTTAAAATGGGGATATAATTTTTCTGAATTTACAAAGCCGGGTTTGTTTACTGCGTAGTTGCTGATGCTAAATGGATTCACCGATTTAAAGAAATGCAATATCTCTTCAGGAGTATTACCACCAGCATACAATGCGCCTACGATGGCTCCGGCACTGGTGCCTGCAATAATATCTGGGATAATACCGTGTTCTTCAAGTGCTTTAATGGCTCCAATATGGGCTATACCGCGCACACCACCACCAGAAAGTACCAAACCTGTTTTCATTTCGATTAAATTAGTACACCATAAAGGTATCTAATCTTTACCTAAACGGGAGATCTGTCTTCTGGCTAAAATAAACGGGCCATTATACGTTAAGAACGTATCTTTTTATGGAAGTTCTATTTCTTTTTGTTTCTTTCTGGGAATGTATTTCTGAAGTTTTCTTAATACAAAAGTGATTGCTGTTTGTTGCAGCATATATTCTATTCTTTGAGATAAGTGGGCCGGGTATACAGCTGATTTAATAGCCTGACTGTTGAGTTTTATATGTTCCCAATCTAACTTTCTCTGCAATTCCAATATCTGAAGTTGCTGATCTATTTCTTCGAAAGAGTCGTACATTTTTTTCATGGTGTATCAAAAAATTTTTTTGAGAACATTCGTAGTATGGGCCTATGGATCTTTTCTCTGAATATATAGAGAACAATACCCAAAAGGACATAGACGAGTCCCATGATCACAAAACCGTGCATTGTATTATCCACTATTGTACCCAGCGCCAAAGAAGCAGCCAAGCTTAAGAGCAGGAGTGCCAATAATCCAATAGTGCCAACAATAAACAACTTGGCAAAATAGGTCACCATGACCATGGATAATTTGAAGCTCTTTAGCTTGGCGTATTCAACGCTCTCCTCCACATACGAATTAAAATGATCATCAATCTCGGAAATGTTATATTTTAATTCTTTTAAAGCCATGAGAACTTATTTGTGAAGTTTCGCGTTTTTAACTTTAATTTCTTCCAATTTTCGTTCTAAAGTAGCGATGATATCATCTGCTTTATAACTCATGTTGGAAATAGTGTCTTCAAGTTTGTGCTCAAAGGCCTCTTTCTTTTCTTCAACGGTTTTGGTAAGCTCATCCTTCGCATGTGTTAATCTTTCAGTAATATCGTGCTTAGCATCTACTACTTTGGTTTTAATTTTTTTGCGTGTTTTTTTACCTTCATCCGGTGCGTACAAAATTCCAATACCTGCTCCTATCGCTGCTCCTGTTAAAAGGGCTAATAAGACGTTTCCACTGTTGTCTGACATGATTTTTGGGTTTTTATGATTAACAAATAATTTTTTATTCTTTCTTATGAACCAAGGTAATTCAACACTTTCCGATATGAAATGACCTTGGTCATTCCAAAATCTTTTTAGACTACTTTATTTTGAAGTCATAAAATCACATATGATGAAAGCAAAAAGAAAAATGGTGATGATACTGTTGTTTAGTGGAGCATTTGCACTACTTAGTTGTGGTCCGGTGATTGTATCATCCAGACTCGATACTCCACCTCCGCCTTGGTTCTATCCTAACAGATTGGAACTGGTACGCTATGTATATTTCCCTGAATACAGCATATATTACGACATTACGGCCAGTACATATATTTATTGGGACATCAATAGTTGGGTTCGGGTAACGGTCTTACCTCCGAGGTATAGACATATTAATTTTAACAGATCGAGGTATGTCCGGGTTAGAAATTACCGGGATGATAACATTGCCAGGTATCATGACCAATACCGGGCTAACAGGGGTCGTAGCAACAGAACAACACCCAAAAGAAATAACTAAGAAGGGTGTTGGGCTATACTATACTTTCTTCCGTGGACATAGAAGTTACTTCAGCAGTATCTCTGATCACATAAAAGGGAACCTGTACCTTAAAACTAATTTGGTCTACATTATGCTTCACAAAAAGGCGATCTAAGAAAGAGTGTTTCCTATTCATCATCGCAAGAAGGTCTATGTGCTCATTTTCTATATAATCGATTACTGCTCCTGGCATTAGTTTCCCTTTGTCCTCTACAAAGATGTGGGGAACAGCACCCAGTAGATGAGCTAAATGCTCCTTATTGGTCAATTGGTCTTCAGAAAGATCGTACTCTTCTTTCACATGGAGAATGGTAATACTGGCGTTGCACATTTTGGCGATCGTTGTAATATTCTGCAGCTCCTTTTTCTTGTACTTTGTTTTATAGTCGGTAGGGAATAACATGTTCATCATAGGTGCAAATGCCCGGTTTTCAGGAATTACCAATACCGGAGCTATTGCCTTTCTTAGGACATACACGGTATTACTGCCCAAAAATAGTTCTTTGGCACCGGTAGCTCCCTGAGTACCCATTACAATTAGATCTATACCCTTACGAGCTGTAAGGTCATTGATCTCGTGGGTGAGAATATTAAAGGCCGAGAGAAGTTTAAACGTATGATTTGGATTGTGATATTCCGCTTTTATTTTAGTGAGTGTATGCTCCAGACCAGCTACAGATAAATTCACTTCATTATCGGGGATAGCGCTAATGATGGGGCCTCCAATAAGGTAGTCCATACGATAAAAGGCTGGGGTGTAGGTGTGCAATAAATAAAATGTACAGGCTTCATTTTTAAAAAGAGCTATGGCATAAACGATGGCATTCCATGCACTAGCTGAAAAATCTGTGGGTAGGAGTATTTTTTTCATGGTGCTGTTTTTATGGATATAGGAAGGTAGGAATCACAGCACGGACACCCTATGATTTTCATCAGTTGACTTTCAGAATTCTAATTATGGGCAATGCTGTGGAAAAGAAATAGTAGCAAGCTTATTTGAGATGACGCACGTCATTTGGTAACTAAAAGTTTTAATTCAATTTTATTCCTGAACCATAAAAACAACTAGGATGGCACTAAACTTTAATTTATACGCAAAAGAAGGGAATACATTCCTTAAAGAATATACCAGAGAGATGAATCTTGGTACCGACAGAGATAAAGCCGGTAGGATCCTATCAGCAATTTTACATGCCTTGCGCGACATTATTCCTCCACAGGAATCAATGCAGTTTATGGCGCAACTACCTATGTTTTTAAAAGGTGTTTATGTGCATGGATGGGCACTTCGAAAGGAGAAACCCAAGGTTAAAAGAATGGCCGAATTTATAGAACTGGTACGTAAGCACGATGGGCCTGCCGCCATAAATGACTTTGAATATAACGACGAGGTGGCAGAACGCTATATAGATACTACGTTCATTTATTTAAGAAGATATATTTCTCTTGGGGAAATGGAAGATATTCGCGACTCATTGCCAAAGGACCTAAAAAGTATGGTGTATTCCAATATTATGTTTTAGGTGATGCCAACTGAAGGCTGACCAAAAAGGATATTGAAAAGTAGGTACTCAAAACAACAGGACATGAAGATTGAGTACCTTCTTTTTGATATCTTTAGGCGATGAATTTCATTCAAAACCCTGTGTATGTACTGGCACTCTTGTGCTTTATGGTGATTGCAGCCGTTTATGCTGCCAAGACAACACCGGGGAAAAAATTAGGGGCAGCCCTTTTAGTGATACTTTTTACTGCAGTCCTTGCAAATACTGGCCTACTGCCATCTGCGTCCAATGCAATACCCCTCTATGATGGAATTTTTACCTATGTAGCTCCTATCTCAATTTTTTACTTGTTGTTGGGGGTAAATTTAACTTCCATTAAAAAGGCAGGGGCTCCCATGATCATATTATTTTTAATCGGTTCATTGGCAACTACCCTGGGAATCCTGGCAGCGTGGTTTCTAATTTCACCCCAAGAAGTACTGGGAGAAGATGGCAACATTATTGCCGGGATGCTTACGGGTACCTATACCGGAGGTAGTGTTAACTTCAATGCCATTGCCATTGAATATGATTTTCAGGAACGTGGATTTCTCTATGCCGGTACTATTGCTGTGGACAACGTAATTACTACCCTTTGGATTATTGTTACGCTGGCATTTCCAGCTATTTTAAGAAAGTTATGGAAAGATAAACGTGTCAAAACCACCACCAAAACTATGGAGGGGGAGGACAAAGAGCACCTGAATTTCCATTCCCTTATCTGGTTGCTTTTTCTGGGGATAGGATCCTATTATATCTCAGAGGTAATTAGCGAACTTGTTCCTAAAATTCCAGCTATTTTAACGCTTTCGACCATTGGGATACTCCTGGCACAAACCAAGTTTGTTGCGAGGTTACAAGGGAGTCATTTCCTTGGGTTGTATCTTGTCTATCTCTTTCTTGCCGTTATTGGTGCATACTGTGAAATAAGTGCGGTTATAGAATTACAGGAAGTAGGACTCTCATTACTTGCCTTTGCAGCTATTGCTGTGTTCTTGCATGGAATTATCGTTATTTTGCTGGGGGGGTTGGTCTATAGAGATTGGGAAATGATTTCCATTGTGAGTCAGGCGAACATTGGGGGTGGTACAACCGCTATAGCCCTCGCTGAAACCTTTCATAGGAAAGAACTCATTGTACCGGCAATCCTGGTGGGTACCTTAGGGAATGCCCTGGGAACATATTTAGGGTTCCTGGTAGTGTACTTGTTGTAATACCCTTAAAATAGTTTAAGGA
>JABDPH010000449.1 GCA_013042925.1 Eudoraea sp. | reverse complement strand
ATAAAATATACAATATCGGGTCATAATCCGAAGTACAAGAATTTTCCGATGGTACCTCGGGTAGTTTTTGGTCAGGGCAGCTTTAATCAGCTAGGGGATATTTTAATGGCCAAACGAAAGCATTCCGATTCCCCATTCATTTTTTTGGTAGATGACGTTTTTGAAGGAGCGGAATTAGCGGTAAGAATTCCCGCCATATTTTGTGATCAAATCATATTTATTTCCGCAGAAGAAGAACCAAAAACCCATCAAGTAGATGCTTTGGTTCAAAAAATAAGGAATGATTTCCCGGAATGTGTTTCAGGTATTGTAGGGATAGGTGGTGGAACTTTAATGGATTTGGCCAAGGCCGTAGCTATTATGTTGAATAACGAAGGTAGTTCTTCGGTATATCAAGGCTGGGATTTGGTAGGAAAACCATCTGTCTATCATGTGGGTGTGCCAACTATAAGTGGTACAGGTGCTGAGGTTTCCAGGACCACGGTACTATTAGGGCCAGAAAAAAAATTAGGAATAAATTCGGACTATACGACTTTTGACCAAGTGGTTTTGGATCCTGACTTAACGCAGGGAGTTTCTAAAGAACAATGGTTTTATACTGGTATGGATTGTTATATACACTGTATAGAATCTCTCAATGGGTCGTATCTGAATGCTTTTAGCCAAAGTTATGGTGAGAAGGCTTTGGAACTATGTAAGGAAGTTTTTTTGGACGGATTAACACCTAGCGAGTCAAGGGATAAATTAATGATGGCCTCTTGGCATGGCGGTATGAGCATAGCCTATTCCCAAGTGGGTGTAGCGCACGCCATGAGTTATGGACTCTCCTATCTATTAGGGGTTAAGCATGGCATTGGCAATTGTTTGGTTTTTCAACATTTAGCGGAGTTTTACCCTGAAGGGGTGGCTTTGTTTAAGATTATGCGCGAAAAGCATGAAATACATTTGCCTGAAGGGGTTTGTGCCCATCTTTCTGATGAAGAATTCAATACTATGATCTCAGTTTCAATGAGTATGGTTCCCCTATGGGAGAACGCTTTAGGACAGGATTGGCGCAAGATAATCACCCCTGAAAAATTGAGATCGATCTATCAGAAAATTTAGAAGCCTATAAATGCATACACTTGCAAAATTTATTTATTTCAGACTGCTTGGTTGGAAGACTGTTGGGGAGTTTCCTGAACTGGATAAATGTGTGGTCGCAGTGGTGCCGCATACGAGTTGGTTCGATTTTTTTCTGGGCCTTTTGGTCCGCAGACTGGTAAACCAGGAAATAAATTTTATTGGTAAAAAAAGCTTGTTCAGACCACCCTTTGGGTGGTATTTTAGATGGATGGGTGGTGCCCCCATAGACCGTAGTAAAAGTAATGATACCGTCACGGCAATCGCCAATATTTTCAATGAAAAAGAGGTGTTTAGATTAGCGTTGTCCCCTGAAGGCACTAGAAAAAAGGTCGAAAAATGGAAAACGGGATTCTACTATATAGCCAAAGCTGCCAATGTGCCCATTATCTTAGTTGCCTTTGACTATGGCCATAAATGCGTTAAATTTTCCCAACCCTATGTTCCAACAGAAAATATAGCCGAGGACTTTAATAATTATAAGAATTTCTTTAAAGGGAGTATTGGAAAAATCCCGGAATACACCTAAACTCGTACAAACCCCATACTTAAACTGCAAGCCTCAAAAGTACCATTATTGTCAAAGTCATACTCAGCAGAGTCAAAGCCTCCACTTATGGTAAATGTTGTTGCATTAAGTGTTGCGCCATAAGTATCCCAGTCTCCTGGATAATCGGCCCATTCAATGGCAAAATAATAGTCTCCTTCAAATTCTTCCCAGAACATTTCACCGGTTAAGGTGTATGCCGCGCGATCTGTTGGATCAATAGTTAATGTAAACCTGCCACTACTTTGAACGCTTATGCTTACGGTACCCCCGTCACCTACGACGTCTACACTCTGTTGTACACCATCGTTAAAATTAGCATAGGTAGCTTCCCAATTACCCGCTAATTCACTGATTTTAAAATCACCTTCTTTTACCAATTCTTGGGCAGGATCCCCACTTTTTGAACAGGAAAATAGTAAAAATGCGAATAATGGAAGGACTAAAAATATTCTACTTAATGTTTTCATAATCTTGGATTTTGAGGTTATCACCTGTTTTATATACACATAGCATATGCTCAACTATGTTAAAAGGTCTTTAAAAATGATTGTTGTTAAAAGTAGCGTGCAATGGGGGTTTGTGCAATGACCTAGATCAGGATAAACAAAAGGGAATATTAAAAAATGAAATGACCAAAAATGAAAGATGTTTTTAGCCTTTATTGTAAAGTTCAGGTAAGTAACTGAAAATTTAAAAATTGATGAGGGTTATTATTCCTCCATAGTATGATATACATTCTGTACATCATCATCCTCTTCGATTTTTTCCAACAGTTTTTCCACATCGGTAACTTCATCAGGGGTAAGTTTTTTAGTCACTTGTGGAATACGTTCAAATCCTGAGGAGAGGATTTCAATCTCCCTGTTTTCCAGTTCTTTTTGTATAGAGCCGAAACTCTCAAAAGGGGCATAAATCAATATACCATCATCATCGACAAAAACATCTTCAGCGCCAAAATCAATCATCTCCAATTCCAATTCTTCGGGATCAATGCCCTCGGCCGGGATTCGAAAATTGCAGGTATGGTCGAACATGAATTCTACCGAGCCCGAGGTTCCCAAACTGCCATTGCATTTGTTGAAATAGCTTCTCACATTGGCAACTGTTCTGGTGTTATTATCGGTTGCAGTCTCCACTAGAATCGCAATTCCGTGGGGTGCATAACCTTCGAACAATACTTCTTTATAATCGCCAAGACTCTTGTCGGTAGCTCTTTTTATAGCCCTTTCAACATTATCTTTGGGCATGTTAACAGATTTTGCATTCTGTATAACCGCTCTTAACCTTGAATTTGAATCCGGATCTGGGCCACCTTCTTTTACAGCCATGACAATGTCTTTGCCAATACGCGTAAACGCTTTGGACATGGCGGACCATCGTTTCATTTTTCGTGCCTTCCTAAATTCAAAAGCTCTTCCCATGCTTTAATTATTTATTTTTTTAAACAAAGGCAAATTTAATAAAATTTAGTCCCATGACAAGAACAGGAATATGACAGAACTAGTCACTTTCGATTATTTCCTCAATACGTTGTGCCAATTCAAAATCTTTCATGGTAACACCCCCCGCATCATGTGTATTCAATCGAATATTTAGAGTCTTGTAGACATTGCTCCAATCCGGATGGTGGTTTTGTGCTTCACATTCAAAGGCAATGCGGGTCATGATTGTAAAAGCTTCCTTGAAGTTTTTAAATTCAAATGTAGTTTCGATCGCACCATCATTATATTCCCATCCTTTTAAATCCTGTAAATGCTGTCGTATTTCTGCTTCACTCAGTTTGGCCATGATCTCTTTTTTATACAAAGGTATGAAAGCAAGTACTTGCGCTAACCCAATTCAAATCAAAATATGATGGTCTATGATTTCCTGATAGGTCATTTGAAGATTTTTTGGCAACTTATTGGTTTTGGCCAGTACTGCCAAATAACGATCGTCATTGGTGGTATATACTCTTTTATAAATGGGATTGAACTGGCCAATACGATCAACCACTTCTTTTATGAATTCATCATGATGCACTAAATCCTTGCTTCCCAAATGGAATATGCCACTTTTATTTTGGTTTATCAAATAATGGATTTGTTGGGTTAATTTATCGTCATGTGTAACATTCATAATAAGGTTGGGAAAGACTTCAATAGGCTCATTATTCCAAATAAGATGCTTTATTGCCTTGATTCTTGGTGATGTATTCCCAAAAACCATCGGCACCCTCAATATCATTGTTTTTTCCTTTGGCAGACGCAACAACATATTCTCGATCTTGATTTTAAATCGGCCATAAACGCTTTCTGAAAGGGTTTTGTCATTCTCATAAGAAGGATATTTGCTATAGGCATCAAAAACATTGGCTGAAGAGATAAAGACCAATTTACAATCGTTTTCCGAAATGTATTCAATAAGGTGTTGATGCGCTATTATTTGTGAAGCAAAGTTACCTCGTAATGCTGAAA
>JABDPH010000441.1 GCA_013042925.1 Eudoraea sp. | reverse complement strand
ACCTTAGGAGGTACGCAGCATCCCGCAGATTTAGGGGCATTCTATAAAGGTAATAGTCAGAGGATTACCGAACTTAACGATGATCTGTTTTCCTACAGGAACGTTGCCGAAGTGGAAGAGCTTTGGTGGGAATCTTCCTTTGATCAGCGAAAAATACAAGGTTGGCTTGTAAAACCCCCAAATTTTGATCCTTCCAAAAAATACCCTCTCATTCTGGAAATTCACGGTGGGCCTTTTACCAGTTACGGATCTGTATTTTCAGCTGAAATACAGTTATATGCCGCTCAGGGATATATGGTCTTATATACAAATCCGAGGGGCAGTACAAGCTATGGTGAAGAATTTGGTAATTTAATTCATCATGATTACCCAAATCACGATTATGACGACCTCATGTCCGGTGTAGATGAAGTAGTAGGCAAAGGCTTTGTAGATGAAGGCAATATGTTTGTTACTGGTGGCAGTGGCGGAGGAGTTTTGTCTGCATGGATTATAGGAAAAACGGATAGATTTGCAGCCGCAGTTGTTGCCAAACCGGTCATTAACTGGTATAGTTTTGTACTTTATGCAGATGGCGTAGGATTCTTTTATAAATACTGGTTTCCAAATAAACCCTGGGAAGATCCCAGTAACTACCTCAAAAGATCGCCACTATCCTTTGTAGGAAATATTTCAACACCTACAATGCTCTTAACGGGAGAAGAAGATTACCGAACTCCAATTGCTGAATCTGAGCAGTTTTACGCCGCTCTTAAACTTGAAAAGGTGGAAACTGCAATGGTGCGAATTCCCGGAGCATCTCACGGTATTGCCAATAAACCAAGTAACCTTGTTGCAAAAATAGCCAGTGTGCTGGCCTGGTTTGAAAAGTATAAAAAGGATTAAAAACTTAAGCAATTCTACCTCTGATTATACCTAAAAGAATATAATTATTACTATCTTAAAGGTCTAGAAGACAGACTCATGTTACACAATAAATACTGGCAGGCCTTTTTCGCTTTATCTCCCATTATTATTTTATTTATTATGATGCTGGGGTATTTTATTTTTATTTTTTCAATACTCAACAATATCCCCGAATTAGAGCAAGCTCATGATAAACCCCCGGAGCTGATTTTGGAATGGATAGGTTCCTTCATGATTGTGATTTTTTTAGTAGTACTGCTTTCCGTTGCAAGTTTGGTATTCTATATAGTGCATGCTGTTCAGAATCCGAATCTTAAAGAAGGGTATACGCTACTTTTGTGGATCTTATTATTCATTTTTGTTGGTGGCCTGGGAGAATTGATCTACTGGCTGGTTGAAATAGTATCGAAGAGAGGTGAAAATAAGCAATTAGAATAGTATTCCATATGGAAACCAGAAGATCCTTTGTTAAAAAATCCCTTTTGGGTAGTGCAGCTCTAATGTCACCTTTTACAGGAGTATTTGCTGCTAATTCAGGTTTAAAATCTGCTTTGCCAGACATATCTCTTGCACAGTGGTCCTTAAACAGGGCTTTTTTTAAAGGTGAATTAAATGCAATTGACTTTCCGGAAATTGCGAAAAACGCATACGGAATCAATGCCGTAGAATATGTAAACGCGTTTTATAAAGAAAACGGGGAAAATGAAAAGTTTTGGGGTCAACTTAAGCGTAAAGCAAAAGAAGCGGGAGTAAAAAGTCTGCTAATTATGGTTGATGATGAAGGAGAACTTGGCAATCCCGATGACAAAGAGCGTATGCAGGCCATTGAAAATCATTACAAATGGATTAACGCAGCAAAAATTTTAGGATGTCATTCTATTAGAGTTAACGCCTTTGGGCAGGGAAATAAAATCACACTAAAGAATACTTTAGTAGATGGCCTGGGGAGGTTAAGTGACTACGGCGCAAAGGAAAATATTAACGTACTGATAGAAAATCATGGACTGCATACGTCTGACGCAAAATTTATAACCTCAATAATAAAGGAAGTTAATCATCCCAATTTAGGAACATTACCCGACTTTGGAAACTGGTGCCTTAATGCTAAATGGGGAAGCACGCAGAATGACAAATGCACGGAAATGTATGATCCTTATGAAGGAGTTACCGAATTTTTGCCCTTTGCAAAAGGAGTAAGTGCTAAATCTTACAATTTTGACGGCAATGGCAATGAAACTTTTCTGGATTACGGAAGATTGCTTAAAATAGTAAAGGATTCTGGGTTTAAAGGTTTTATAGGGATAGAATATGAGGGTGAAAAACTAAGCGAGCCGGAAGGTATCAAAGCCACCAAGGCGCTGATTGAAAAAGTCTGGCTCAATTTAGAATAAGGTAGTTTTCAATTTTCAGGTGACTTAACCATAAGCACCTTTTTGTTAATTGATTATTCAGACACTGCAATAGCGCTTTTGTTATTCTGATTCAGGGATTTTTATGAGATTCGTTCAGGGTAGTTAAGGACATACTAAATGGGTCACATATTAGATATAAAATGCATACTCACTTTACTCATATGTTGGCTTCAATATCAGTAAGAAATAAGAATTGAATGTTTAAAAATAAAATGAAAATGGAAAATCAGATTAATGGATTAAAAAGAAGGGAATTTTTAAAAGGAACTGCAAAGCTTACTCTTGCAACAGTATTTATAGGGCCAGTTAGTTCAAAACTATTGGGTGCGACTAGCAATACGCCAAAAAATATTTTAATTCCAACGGTGACGCTCAACAACGGCATACTAATGCCGATTCTTGGATTTGGTACGAATACCTTAAAGGATTCAATCGGTATCCAATGTGTGTCTGATGCAATTTCAGTAGGTTATCGTCTTATAGACACGGCACATATTTACGGAAACGAAGAAGCCGTAGGAGAAGGGATTATCCGAAGTGGGATTGACAGAAAGGAACTGTTTATTACATCAAAGGTTTGGGTTGACGATTCGGGCTATGAAGGCACTAAGAAGGCATTTGAAAAATCCATAAAAAAATTGGGGGTTGACTATTTAGACCTTTATCTTATTCATCGTCCCAGAGGAGATGTGAAAGGTTCGTGGCAGGCAATGGAAGAGCTTTATGAAGCCGGCAAAATTAGAGCCATTGGCGTGAGTAATTTTCTTCCGGAACAACTCGAGCAAATGAAAACTTACGCAAAAATTGAGCCTGTAATCAATCAAATAGAGACCCATGTTTTCTTTCAGGAGAAAATTTCCTATCCATATTTGAAAAACTCACCGACACAAATAGAAGCCTGGTCCCCATTTGCTGCGGGCAGGAATGGCATTTTTAGCAACCCAACTTTGGCGGCTATTGGCAAAAAGTATCAAAAGACCAACGCTCAGGTATGCCTAAGATGGCACTATCAGCGGGATGTTGTCGCCATCCCAAGGTCTTCACAAAAAAGCCATATGATTGAAAATCTTAATATTTTTGATTTCGAGCTTTCTGAGGCAGATATGAACACCATTGCGACTCTGGATCTAAATAAAACTCAATTTCCTGAATGGGGTTAGTGATAAGGAAAATTTAAAGGATATCGCTTACGAAGTTTTTATCTGCGCATACACTTTGATAGAGCAGGTAAAAAGGGTCAATGGGATGCTTAAAATCTACATTCTAAAACCCAATGAAAATCTTAATTACTGTTTTAGCCATAATTTTATTGTTCAATGAAATATAACAGTTTTTTTAAGGGCTCAATACCGGTTTCTGAAATTGGACTTGGTGCATGGCAATTGGGTATTAATTCCGGGTGGCAAAACATGTCTGAGGAGGAAGCTATAGAACTTGTTGAAAAATCCCTTGAATATGGTATTAATTTTTTTGACACGGCACCAAATTATGGTCATGGTACAAGCGAACAACGATTAGGCAAAGCACTGAAAAGTAAGGAAAGAAGTAAAATTGTAATTAATACAAAATTCGGACATACCCACACCGGAACTTTAAATTATAGTTCTGATAACATAAGAGAATCTTTAGAGGGCAGTCTTAGAAGACTTCAAGTAGATTATGTTGACTCACTCATTATTCACAATCCACCTTCGTCATATCTGGATGGCAATAATAATGACCATTATGAAATTCTTGAAAGATTAATTGATGAAGGAAAAATAAAAGCATACGGAGCCTCTTTAGATACTTATGAAGATATGAAGTTGCTTATGGATACCACGAATGCTAAAGTGATTGAGGCATTTTTCAATATTTTGCATCAAGACACTGCACGCGGATTTGAAATTACAAAAGCAAGAGAAGTTGGTATGATTGTGAAAATCCCTCTTGATTCCGGTTGGTTGTCAGGTAAATATAATGCTGAAAGTAGCTTTAATGACATTCGGAGTCGCTGGTCCAAACAAGATATTGAGACTAGAGCTTACTTATTAAATAGGGTTAAAGAGATTATTGGAACAGAAGGAAACCTTGCCCAAAAGGCAATAGCATTTTGCTTAGCGTATGATGCCGTATCAACAGTAATACCTGGAAATGTAAATATTGCTCAATTAACCAGTAATATTCAAAGCACAAATATTCGTATTTCTCAGGAAATTGTAGCAAGGCTTGAAAAATTATATCAGTCTGAGATTAAAGATCTGAACCTACCCTGGTAATTGACGGAGGTTGTACTATTCAATAATTAATTTCATTTGAATTATTTAAAATTGATGGCAAATAATTGAATGGCATCCTGTTTTCCCCGCAGTTTAAGTTTGCCAATTTCAGTAAACTTAAAATTGACATCCAGATTTAATTTTATAACCAAATCTTCTGAAATTAAAGCCCTTACCCCATAATTATTGCATTCAGACTGAATCCTTGCTGTGGTGTTCAAAGCGTCTCCGGTATATATTATATCCTTTTTAATAATTCCAATTTCCCCGGTTGTAACCTCCCCTATATGGAAACCTGCTTTAAACTCCGGTACTAAACCAAATTGATTGATATAGGTGCTCTTTTTATCATTAAACACTTCAGAAATCCTTGAAAAACAATT
>JABDPH010000439.1 GCA_013042925.1 Eudoraea sp. | reverse complement strand
AATGCGGTCTGAGAGCCATTAGGAAATAGGGCCATAAAACCATCTCCCAAATATTGCATTATGAATCCCCCATTTTTGCGGACTATAGGTCCCATTCTTTTATTAAAGGAATTTATAAAAAGGAAGTTGTCTTCAGGGTTCAGATTCTCTGATATTGTTGTAAACTCCCTGATATCGGCAAAAACTACAGTTACTTCCTTCTCTACGAGATCACCTAAAGACACTTCTGTAAGCCTGTCTTTTCCCAGGGATTTAATAAATTCATTTGGAACAAATTTTTGACTTACTTCATGAATAGATCTGATGGCTTCTTCCCGTTCTTTGGCTTCCTGCAGTCCTTTCTGATAAAGGTGCGCGGTTTCCAAAGCGCCTGCCGATTGTAATGAAATTGTTGTAAGTAATTTTAATTCAGCCGCTGTGAATTCTTTTTCGTCATTATGCCCCAGAATGACCATACCTAAAGTTCGGTGTTTAACCTTAAGCGGGGCATACATAATAGTCTTCAGATGGTTTAATGCCGGATTATCTATGATTTTATCTGAAGGGACAATAGCTGATGTGCCCCTGTTAATCAATTCTTTGAGTAGAACATTGAGTTTATGGATATTCTTTTCTTTCTCCGGATTCAGTCCAAATGAAGCAAGTTCAACGACTTCATTTTGTTTGGGTTCATAAATTAAAAAGAGACCATGTGTTGAATTAATAATTTGCGAGGCTTCTCTAAGTGCCATTTCCGCTATGGATTTTTCATCTATTTTTTCAGAGATCATCTCACTAAAACTATAGATCATATTTATTTCCCGATACAGGCCTAAAACCTCATTTCCAATTTTTTTCTTTTCGAGTTCTTTTTCAACCAGGACCATAATTATATTGGCTAATAATCTCCCATCTTCATTTGAAGCCAGTAACCGGCCATAGACAACATCATCCAGACTTAAGTTAAAAGAGTGAACCCCCTCATTGAAAGAACCGAATAGTAGTTTTTCGTCATATCCTAATACGCCGAAATTTATTCCCAATTTCGTAGCGATATCACTAAAGGCCGATTGTGAACCGTTTCCTTTTTTTAAGATGTTTTTGAGGGCTTTTAAATAATATTTAGAATCTGTTTGCCGGGTCATTTCTATACTTTCAAGATTTCTTCCGCAACAGCCAGCATCTCATCCGGGTCAAAAGGCTTTGTCATGTATCGGTCTGCCCCCATGTCAAGGCCTTTTTGCCGATCAACTTCCTGACCTTTTGCGGTTAAAAGTATAATATAAACATGTGCTAAATTGAGCTCTTTCTTTACAATCTGACAAACCTCCATCCCATTCATTTTTGGCATCATTACATCCAGGAATACAAGATTTGGTTCCTCTTCCTTTATTAAATTTAATGCCTCTTCACCATTCTCAGCAAACAATAAATCTACCCCTTCATCCTCTAAATCCTCTAAAGTTTGCTCAATTAACATTCTGATGTGAGCCTCATCATCTACTATCAGTAATTTTTGTCCCATATATTATTTAGTTTCTTTTATGATTTATTTTACTCATAGATAAAAAACATAACATTTTCCATCCCTTCCTGCAATTTCAGGTCTTTAATTTTCTTTTGATCCCCATTATAAACGGAGTTTAACATTATTATATCGGGCTTGGCTTTGGTGGCAGTTTCCATAAAGTCTTTGGAGGTAGACTCCACTACTTTATAACCCCTGGCATTTAAAACTTCTGCAAGTGTTTTTACAGCCGACGCATCTTCATCAACCACAAGGACTTTCTTCTTGGACACGCCTTGTTCCAGCAGTTCTTCCACTTCATGAAACAGATGTTCTGTATTTATAGGTTTCGTAAGATACCGGTCTACACCTATCCTAAATCCCCGTTCTTTGTCCTGTACAATAGATAAAATAATTATTGGGATGTCCATAGTCGCCGGATCGTTTTTTAGCACAGCCGCTACGTCAAATCCATTTATTTCAGGCATCATTACATCAAGAATAATTAAATCTGGTTTGGATAATCTTACCATGTCCAGAGCTGCTTTACCATTGGCCGCTTCTTTTACTTCATAGCCCGCCTCTGTAAGTTCCTGCCGCAGTAAAGACCGGATAGGCGTATCATCATCCACAACTAAAATAGTCTGTGCCTTTTTCAATGTTTTAAGAGAGGAGTGCTTAATTTGTTTTTTTAAACTTTTAAGGATTCTGTCTAGTTGAATAGGCGGCTGATCTGTACCTTCTCCTATAACAGGAATGGTAAAGAAAAAAGTACTTCCAACTCCTTCTGTGCTTTTCATCCAGATAATGCCGCCGTGATGTTCAATGATTTCCCTACAAATTGGAAGGCCCAGTCCCGTGCCTTTGGGTTTGTCGGTAAGTGTATCTCCGGCTTGCCTGAAACGTTCAAATACCTTGTGTCTGTCTTCCTCGGCAATTCCTATCCCGGTATCCTGGACTTCAACAAGTATTTGTCCGTTGTCCAAAGATGCCTCAATGGCGACAGAGCCTTTATCAGTAAATTTAACTGCATTAGATAAGAGGTTAATAACTACCTGGATCAGCTTGTCTTCGTCAGCACTGGCCAATGGCAGATCTTCAGGAACATTTTTCTTCAGCGTTAAATTTTTCTGTTCAAACAGCGAGGAGGTGCTGGCTATGGCTCTGCTGATGACATCCTGCAGGAAAACAGGTTTCTTGTTCCACTCCATCCTGCCCGATTCTATTTTGGCGAGATCCAGAACATCATTGATCAAATTAGTAAGCCGCTCACCTTCAGATACTACTACGTTCAGGTTTTCGCTGACCTGCTTCATGGTTCGCTTTATTTTTTGATCATCAACGGTCACCGCAGGAAATATCTTTTCTTCGAGTCTTTTTCTGATGATTTTTGCAAAACCCAATACAGATGTTAAGGGGGTACGCAATTCATGACTTACAGTAGAAAGGAAGGCACTTTTAGCTTCATTGGCATCCTCTGCTTTTGCCTTGGCCCCTTTAGCTTCTTCATAAAGCTCTGCATTATGAAGGGCAATCCCCACGTTAATGGCAATTGTGCTTAGTAAATTTTTATCTTCCTGATTAAATCTGCTGGCAAGTTTTGTGCTTTGAACACTTAGTACACCAATAATTTTATCTTCCACAGGAATGGGAACCCCCAAATATGAGATGGCCCGTTTACCGGTTTGCTCAATCCCATACTTGTCGTATTGGGCAACGATATCGGTATCTTTGTTTATTAATAAAGATTCACCGGTTTGAATAATTTTAGAAGTGAATCCTTCACCATAATTCATCGGAGGCATATCATCACCAACCTGGTAAGGAAAATTAATAACTCCTTTTTCTTCATCCAATATTGCCAGATAGGTAATATCCGATTTAAAAAGATGTTTCATTTCATTACCCACCAATTGTATCAATTCATTAAGTTCTAATTTCTCTGTTAGCGCCTTACTTACATTGTTAATGGTATCCAATTCTTCCAAACGCTGTTGTACTTCCTTGGTACGTTCTTCCACTTTTTCTTCCAGATCTTTTTGCTGTTTCACTAAGAGGTTAGTCCTGGTTTTAACAATGGCGTAGACCAGTAAGAGTAAGCCTAAAACATAGAGTGTATAAGCCCACCACGTTTCGTACCAAGGAGCATTAATACTAAAACTGACCGACTTTTCCTCGGAAACATCCCCATATACATTTCGCGCCCTTACCTTAAAGCTATATTTTCCGGGTGGGAGATTAATATACTCTCTGGTTGCCTGTTTGGTCCAATCAGACCAGGTTTTGTCCAGTCCTGCTAATTGGGTGCTGTATTGCATTTCATTTTGTCCAATAAATAAGGGGGCTGCATAGCCAATATTTACATTATTCTGATCATAAGGTATTTTAAGACCTTCAGGAAAATCTGAGTTGCCAGCGTAGATAAGAGAATCTCCTGCTATAGCCAACTTTCTCAATTCTACATTAAAGTTAGGAACAAAGGGTTTAGCAAGATTTCCTTCATATCTTATAACCCCATCAGGACCTGTAAACCATGCCAATTGCGTGTCATTCTCCTCAGAATTCTCAACGTAAATAGTCCAGATTCGATTGTTCTTAAGTTCCTTAAAAGTTTCTTTGTTAATAGTATACTCCCCATTGGAATCTTTTGAGGCTACCGTTAGTCCGGATCCTACATCAAACCATAGGCTACCATTGTCATCCTCATAAAAATTAGTGCCTGGTCTGTTAAAATCTATCTGGTCAGCAAAAAAGAATTTTTTTTCTTCAAAACGGTTTTCACTTTCATTAAATGCGAAAGACTGTTGCGTTTCTGTTGCCCAAAAGACAATTTCTTCACCGGCCTCCACAAAAAATATTCTGGAATTAGGCAAACCATTACGAGTATCCGGATATTCAAATTTCGAATCCGGAAAACTAAGCTTATTATCAACTAATTTGGGATAAATCCGTATCACTTGACTTTCTAGACTAGACTCTACAAACAAACTTCCATCAGAAGCTTCTAACATATTAGCGCTGCTTCTTGTTGGTTCATTGGTAAATGATTCTTCGAGGAATTTATTTTGGCGGCTATCGTAATAAAAACTTATTATTCCTTGTTGATGTGATATATATATCCGCTTTGGATCCATCTTTGATTGATAAATTTGACCGGCTCTAAAATCATAATCGATATTTTCCCGTACATATTTAAAGGAAGTTCCTGTAATTTCTACAAATCCCATTCCATTGGTCCCCACATATAGCCTATCGTTGAATTCCAAAAAATTAGTTCCCTGACCAAAGGTGCCGGGTATATTTTTTATCACTTTTTCATCTTCATCCAAATAAGAGACACCATCATTGTTACTCAAATAAAGGACACCTTTAAATCTATAGACATCATTGACTACATTTGTTGAAAGACCCATGTCGGAATCCAACAAAGTAAAAGTAGAATTAAGGTTTGTCGTAGAAATACCATTTAAGAGCATAATCCAAAGAACGCCTCTTGAATCGACATATACATAATCGACGCTCCCATCCTGCAACCCATTATCTGTGGTATACTTCTGTATTAATTTTCCATCATGATCAATTAGATAAGCGCCATCACTAAAAGTATTCAATACAAAACGACCATCATCCAAGGCGACTCCTGGAAGATATAACTTGTCTTTAACATAGGCATCTATTTCTGTCTTAAAGGGCTTAAATTCCTTCCCATCATACAAGAAAAACCCTTTGGTTCGTGTGCCAATAAGCAATTGATCTTCATCATATGGTAAGATGGTGTAAATACGTTCGCTGGTAAAAGCTTCTCCACCAGGAACTACTTCAAAAGTGTCATCATCCTTCAAGATACATAGACCTACCCCCCAAATACGCAGGTAATAGGTGTCATTAACAATATTACCTACATGATAACCATCCTCAGACGGAATCACTTTCATTTTTTCACCATCCCAGGCATATAATTTAAATTCTGTTCTAAAAATGATTCTATCCTTATGGTAATCTATCTCCCATACATCTTTAAAAGACCTATGCTCTTCGGGAATTTCATTTAGCAACGTCTTATATTGAAATTCTCCGTTAGCATCTGCTTCCAAATATCCTATTTCGCCAATTCCCCCAACATGAATTGTACCATGCTTATCTTTTTTTAACGATCGCACGCCTCCAACCTTGGGTAACCTGATCAAATTCCAATTTACCCCATCGTATTGCAAAATCCCGCCTCCATTTGCGAAATACATAATTCCTTTATCATCTTCTAATGCCCACCAATTGGCAGGTCCTGCTCCATAATCCTGGTATTTGTAATTTGTTATAATTGGTTTTCCCAATTGTTTCTGAGCCAAAAGAGGTGAGATGGCTATTAAAAAGAAACAAAGAAAAAAGGCTAAAGCTTTTAGGCGGGTTTTAAATATGGTTTTAGGCATAGTTGGCTGGAAAATAATTGTGGTTGGTCTTTATAAAAAATATTGAGCTGAATTTACAAAATTTATTGGAACCCTTTGAAGTAATTATTAAAATGTGAGTTTGTTTAACAATGTTAGAAGAAGATTCCTACAGCGCTTAGAGATTTGCAGGTACATACCGAAAATCAGTGTTTATTAAGAAATAGTTGTCGTTTATCATGCGCGTTGCTTGATTGACCAAAAATCTACAATCCATTCTTAATTTTTGTGTATTTTAGGCGGCGTAATATGGGGTAATAAACCGTGTATTTGAAGCGGTAAAAATGAGAATGTTAAAAAGAATAACCGAGAATAGTACTCGAATATAGATGGATAAAAAAAAATTACATACCACTTCGCTTGAGAAACTTTATGGCCCCATTTCATGTGATATTATTCACCAGGATAATGAAATAAGGATTGTTCATCTCAGAGATAAAAAGGATGTTTCAAGGACGGTAGGGGTTGTTAGGTTTTATAATACAGATCATAAAACCATTAAAACAGTACATCAGACGATACTGTCAGGAGAATTGCTTGGAAAGACCCTGAAACAATCCAAAATTCATTATAATAAAGAAACCATTGGCGCGGTGCCTGTAAGATTGCCGGATTGGATAATAGATAACTTTAGCACCAAAGAAGAACATAGTGTTGCGGTAATCTCAATCATTAATATAGATACTTCTTTTGACGGACCACTTCTATATTCCAGTATAATTGAAGTCTTACCGCCGGACTTAAGTACCGGTTATGAACAAGATATCATTCAAAAGCAGGATATTGACCATGATATTTTGCCTTTATTTGAATTAGCCGATTTAAAAATTGAAAACATAATAGTATAACAAATGTATAGCTGTATAGTAATTGGGGCAGGGCCCGGAGGCATTGTAGCGGTTAAAGAACTACTTGAAAAAGGAATTAAGGATGTACTGTGTTTAGAGCAGTCTGATACCTTAGGAGGGGTTTTCGCCAATGGGTATGACAATCTAATCCTGACATCTTCCGTAACCTTCAGCATGTTTTCTGATTTCTGGGTAGGGGAAGGCATGGACCATCATTTCTGGAGTAAGGATGAAGCTGTTTCCTATTGGGACTCCTATGCCGACCATTTTGGCGTGAAAGAACATATACGCTATAGCAGCAAAGTGGCAGAAGTAGTTTCAATTGATGAAGATCATTGGAAGATTAGACTTGCATCTGATGAATTAATAGAAACCAAACGCCTTATTTTGGCTATAGGAAATAATAATGTACCCAAATATCCCGATTGGCAAAAAGAACTTACCAAAGTTTCCTATTCACATTCCAGGGACTATAAAAATGCAAACGATTTTGAGGGTAAGCGAGTGCTTGTTGTGGGTGGTGGTGAGTCTGGATCGGATGTAGCTTTTGAAATTTCAAAAGTAGCCAAAGAATGTTGGGTAAGTCTCCGTGAATCTACCGGATGGGTGGTTCCGCGTCGGCGTGGGGGACATGCAGCCGATGTTTCAACACATCGCGGAATTTGGGATTTACCGCGTGAATACGGTAAGAAGCTAAGTCCCTTTGTGCTGAAGCTGGAGCGAGCAAGGCAAGACCCAGTTTTTGATGCTCTGGCAGATCTCAATGAAAAAATTACTGTTGAACGTGGCATTTGGGGAATATTTGGCACCAAAACCCTGGCCTTACCTAAGGCCATTGCACATCATGGCTGTAAAGTAATCGGGGATATTACCAAAGTAGAAATGAGTGGTACTAAATTAACTGATGTTGAAGGTACTTGTATTGAGAATATTGATACTATCGTTTTTTGTACAGGTTACAAGAATAAAGTAGACTTTATGCCCGAAGAGCTTAAGAGCTGTGATCCCAGAAAGATGTATAAACATATGATTCATCCCAAATATGGTGATCGAATAGCCTGGATTGGTTGGGCAAGACCCGGTTTTGGAAGCCAGTTTCCTATTATGGAAATGCAGTCCAGATATTGCGCCTTGATTTTTAACAAGGACATGAAGTTGCCGGCTCCTGAAAATATGGAAAAGACTGCGCGGGAAGACTTTGACGCATACCGTGAACAATTTGAGCATAATGCAGAACGGATCCGTAGTTTGGTAGATTATCACAGATATATGAACGGAATGGCCAAGATTATTGGATGCAATCCTCCTCTTCGCAAATACTTTTTTCTGCGCCCCAGACTTTGGCTGCATCTAATGTACGGTCCTACCCAGGCTACGCAATTCAGACTT
>JABDPH010000437.1 GCA_013042925.1 Eudoraea sp. | reverse complement strand
TCCTTATAGCTTAACCCCCAGCGATCCCTTAATGGCTTAAAAAACAGGGTTAAATAGGCTGCAATAATAATAAGTATACCCTCTAACCCTTCCAGAACCTGAAGGGCAGTGAAGCGTGTTCTTCTTTGCTCCTTAAGTGAAACTATTCCCATCGATAGCTATTAAGTGTTATTCCTCCACATGTTTGGTCTTATGTGATTTCCGCCAACGCCTTAATTTAGGAAGTGTATTCCTGGCTAATTTAGATGCGGTAGCCTTAGACATTCCCAGTTTTTCTGCAATTTTTATATTCCTGGCCATTTTCTCCTCAAGGCTAATCCCTTTATCGGTAAACTCGCCTTCTTCGAAACAATGATGGCAATACTCTGTATTTATACTTCCATCCCTATCTGTCCCAAAATCTGTCATATTTTTCATAGGCATACCACAACTCTGACAAATATTCTTTTCTGAAGTTTTCATGCTTAAACTAATTTTATTTTCCATTTGTAAGATAAAACTCATGAAATTATTACAGTATGATATTTATCAGTTTAAGGTTATGTTAACCATATACATTGCTTTTTTCAGATAAAGAGAAACCCGTTTTTTCCGTCAGCACCTTCAATAAGTCCTCTGTTGTTGTAGCATCAATTAAATTAAGAGCCCTAACATCACAAAGTTTATCAACCATATTGACACCTGCCAGGGTATTGGACGCAATCCCGGTTACAATGTCTGGTTTAATTTCGAAGGCCTTCATTAGTCCGAATACTGCATAAGGATCCGAAGCGCTTAGAATTGTGCATTTAACATGTTCTCTCAATGCGTTAATAGCCAGATCTCCATTATAGGGTTCTAGAGGAGATGCACCTATCTCTACAATAGCTACATCGGCATTTTGATGCTGGACTCTGCTCAGTAATTGATCTAACTTAGCCTTGTAAATATGTGCCGGACAAATTGAAGAAGGAAGTCCAACATCCACAAAATCCATAACGGCATTTGCGCCTACATCCTTAATGGCCAAGATATCTTTATATCGTCCTGCACCAGACAACTTTGCGCCTACTACCTTATATCCTGCAACCTTAAAAATATTGGTGACAATTCTAGCAGAAGTAGTTTTTCCGGCAGACATAGATGTTCCTACAAAGAGGATTACCGGAGTGTTAAAAGGTAATGGTTCAACGGTTTCTACAAAATCATCCATTGTAACTTTTTTACCATTTCTGAATACATGACCAATATAGTCTACCTCCATCATATTAGGTAAAAAAACAGATTTTGACGTAAGTTTTCCCATAAGGCCACCTCCGGTTAAAACATTCATTTTAAGGTCGGCTTTGACTTTTCTCCAAGTTCCAGTAGCTTCAAGAGTCGCATATCGTTCTCCCAGAGCTCCAACCAAAGACTCCCCTCCAATTACTCCTCGCATTCTGCCTGTTATAAGCTCTAAATTTAAGGTGTTTCCGCCAGGATCCAGAATCTTACTTACAACATAATCACCGGTTTCCCAATGTTCTCTATCAAATTTTTTAACATTGAATTCCCTTTCAGCCAAATCGGAAATTCTAGTTAGTGATGTATAAATGAATTGATGGTTCATTTTTTTTTATTTAAAGGTTCTAGTAATAACAAGAGTGTTAAAAGAGATGTTCTTTCAACAAGCTTGTTTTGTATAATATATTCATGCGTTGCATGTGCACCATCTCCGGGAGTCCCCAGGCCATCAAGAGTAGCGGTATACAAACTGGTTGTATTCGCATCTGAACCTCCCCCGGCGGTCGCTTCTTCAAGGTCCAGACCTAATTCTTGTCCCTGTTTTTTTGCCAATTTCCATAATTGTTGATTGCGGGGAGTTTTTTCCATAGGCGGTCTGCCTATACCTCCTTCAATTTCCATTTCAACATCCTTATGTATCGGTTTTAATTCTTTTATTTTTTTGTTATCACCTCCCCATCTGCTTCTCGAAGAACTCTTACATCAATTACCGCTTTACTAGAAGGTGCTACCATATTGGGTGAGATTCCTCCTTCAATCATGCCCACATTTACAGTGATCCCATTTTCAAGATCATTCATAGCGTAAAGCTTCTGTACCTGCTGTGATAATTCTACTATTGCATTCACCCCTTTTGTTGGGTCTAATCCGGCATGAGCAGCCTTCCCACGAACGGTTATCGTAAAACGACCTAAGCCTTTTCTCGCGGTTTTTAATTTTCCATTCAATCCCAATGGTGGTTCCAAAACATAGGCCCTGTCTGCAAGTTTTGCCAATCTTTTAAGAGCATTGGTGGTCTCCCTGCTTCCTATTTCTTCATCAGAATTTATAAATACAACAGGTTCGACCTTTGGTGATATCTTCATCTCCCTGAGAGCCATTAGAGAAAAGACTATCTGCGTGATACCGGCTTTCATGTCATAAATACCGGGGCCCTTAATTTTACCACCAGTATAAGTTAAAGGCATTTCTTCTATGGTCCCTAATGGCCAAACCGTATCGCAATGACCTATCATAAGCTGAAATGGCAAATGCTTATTTCTATTTTTAGGTCTTGCATACAAATACCCGCCCGTATTTTTTCCTCTAACATGAATAACAAAATAACCCATTGCCAAAAATCTGTCTTTCAAATATTCTAATATCTGGTGTTGCAAATGAATTTTATCAGAGGGAGATTCATAGCCTACCAACTCCTTTAAAAAAAGAATCATTTCATCTCTATTTGTCAAGAGATATTCCTGAGCCATGGCCACTATTTTATCCGGATTTTTCATCGCTTAAAATTTTTA
>JABDPH010000431.1 GCA_013042925.1 Eudoraea sp. | reverse complement strand
GTTCTGAAGCATTTGCGGCAACAATAGTTGTATATGCTAACGCGCCCTTGTCTTCCAGGGTTTTTGCAATTGCTGCAATTGTTGAGGCTTTTTGCCCAATAGCAACATAAATACAATATACAGGTTCTCCTGCGTCATAAAATTCTTTCTGATTTATGATTGTATCTATACAAACTGTTGTTTTACCTGTCTGACGGTCACCAATGACCAATTCGCGCTGTCCTCTTCCTACAGGTATCATAGCGTCTACAGCTTTAACACCAGTCTGCAATGGTTCATATACCGGTTGACGGAAAATTACCCCGGGAGCCTTGCGCTCTAAGGGCATTTCATAAAGGTCTCCGGAAATGGCTCCCTTTCCATCTATAGGATTACCAAGAGTGTCTACAACACGTCCCACAATTCCTTCTCCTACCTTAATTGAAGCAATACGTTGCGTACGTTTTACAGTAGCACCTTCTTTAATTTCCCTTGATGGTGCAAGCAATACAACTCCAACATTATCTTCTTCTAGATTCAGAACAATACCTTCCAAACCACCTTCAAATTCAACCAATTCACCATATTCGGCATTAGAAAGGCCATAAACCCTGGCTATCCCATCACCTACTTGTAATACGGTTCCTATCTCATCTAATGAAGCTTTAGCTTCAAATCCAGATAATTGTTTTTTTAAGATTGCAGATACTTCTGCGGCTTTTACTCCTGCCATTTTTTTCAGATCTAAGATGATTAAAAGGAAATCACACCTTTTACATTCGTAATTTCTATTTAAATACTATTTGTAAATTCTCTTTTTAGATTATTCAATTTATTGGAAATACTTGCATTGTATTGCAAATCCCCAATTCGTAAAATAAACCCTCCTATTATGCTTTCATCAATTTGATTCTCCAAAGAGACTTTATTCGTTGTTATTTTCTCAATTTGAGAAAGTATTTTCTTCTCCAAAGCAGGGGTTAAAGGAACTGCTGTAGTAACCATAGCCACGTTTTCTCCCTTTAAATCCTCATTGAGAGCAATGTATTTAGCAGCTACATCGGTTAACAAGTCGATTCTTTTTTTAGAGACAAGTAACGCAAAGAGTTCCTTAGTGATCTTGTGGAAATTCTTAAAAACTGCAAGCAAGACCTGCTTCTTTGATGTACCTTCAAGAATAGGACTTACAATCATTTCCTTTAATTCATCGCTATCAGAAATAGTTTGAACTATTGACCGCATATCACTTTCAATTGCATCAGTAGCTTTTTGCTCTATTGCAAGATTTAAAGTCGCTTTAGCGTAACGTAAGGCTGCTCTTGATTCGTTCATTTATCTAATTCAGTTTAATATCACCCAGCATGTCATCTACCAATTTCAACTGCTTTTCTTTATTGGACAGCTGCTCTTTGATTACTTTTTCAGCAATTTCAACCGAGAGTTCAGCTACCTGATTCTTTATGTCTGCAACCGCGGCTTTTTTCTCACTCTCGATAGTAGCTTGTGCTTGCTTTATTAATTTATCGCCTTCAGCCTGAGCTAGCTCCTTAGCATCCGTGACAATTTTCTCCTTTATTTCCCTTGCTTCTTTTAAAAGACTTTCGCGTTCTGCCCGGGCTTCCTTTAATAATTTCTCATTATCTGCAGTTACATTCTGCATTTCCTTTTTGGCTTCTTCAGCAGCGGCTAATGCATCTTTAATTCCTTCTTCCCGGTCATTTATTGCATTCAGGATAGGCTTCCATGCATATTTCCACAATAAAAAAACCAATGCCAAAAACAATAAGGTTTGCCAAAAGAATAAGCCTAACGAAAAATCTTCTATTAATTTCTCCATACTATTAAGTCTTAATTGTTTGAATTTTTAATTAAACCAACGGTAGTAACCAACCGTTACTACCATTGGTTATTTTTCTAGTTTTCTGCAGTTGCAAAAAGTGCAGCAAAACCAATACCTTCAATAAGCTCCGCTACAATAAGCATCGGTGTTTGAATTTTTCCGTAAGCTTCAGGTTGACGTGCAATCGCTTCCATAGCCTGGCCACCGATTCTACCGATACCCACTCCTACACCGATTACAATTAATCCTGCTCCTACAATTCTTGGAATTGTCATAGTATATATAATTAAAAATTAAACATTCAAATTAATGTGCTTCTGCATGCTCGTGCTCCTCAGAAGCGAAACCAAAATACAATGCGGACAGCATTGTAAAAATATAAGCCTGCAATACGGCTACTAATATTTCTATTAAAGAAATGGCAAATGCGAGTCCAAATGATAATGAACTTCCAATCCAATTTTTAAATAAGAACATTAGTCCAATTAAACTCATAATCACAATATGTCCTGCCTGCATATTGGCATACAGACGGATCAATAATGAAAATGGTTTTATAAATATTCCTAATACCTCAATAGGAATTAATATTACATAGAGGGGAATTTTTGCATACCATGGCATTGAGCTCCCTAATGGATCAAATAAATGTTTCCAATAAGTTTTTGTTCCTGTAAAGTTGGTAATCAAAAAAGTCAGAATTGCCAGTGCTGTTGTTATTGCAATATTACCTGTTACATTGACCCCTAATGGTGTTAATCCAAACATGTTTAGAAACCATATAAAGAAGAAAATGGTAAGGAGAAAAGGCATATATTTCTGATGCTTTTTTTCTCCTATTGTGGCGATTGCAATATCGTCTCTTATGTATATTATTATCGGTTCAAAAAATCGTCCAACTCCTTTTGCAATTCCTGCATTCTTAGAATAGGATTTTGCCAGGCCTCCGAATAAGAGAAACATTAAAAACCCTGTGATTAGTATCATCATTACACTTTTGGTAATGGAAAAATCCAAAGGTTTTATATTGGTTGCATGGTGGTCAGAATCATAATTAATAGTTCCGGACGCATCGGTTTTATAAATTTTACCGTGGTACAATTTGTAATGATTATTACCTGCTGCCACCACCTCTTCACCATGATGAAATTTGGAAGAGGAAAAAACCACTAAACCATTATCCCAAAGAATAACAGGTAATGGAAATCCAACATGATGCGTAACCTCATCATCATCTGTATAAGAAAACAGTGAAAAGTCATGAGAATCCTTTAAGTGGTGTTGGATGTATTCGTCTATTTCTGTTTTTAGGTCGGTTTTGGTTTCATCACTGTTCATCTCCGACTCATTCGCGAAAATTGTTACACTGAAGAAAATTGTGAAAACCAGTAAGAAATTTACCAAAAGAGGATTTCGCATATCACTTATAAAAATGGGTCTCTAAAAATCCGTGCAAATGTAAGCTATTCTCTTAAAAAGAAAAAAGCATTTAGAGTTTTATTTTCCCCTGAAAATCAGTGATGCCGATTCTATTGCTAATCCATTTCCCGCAATAGTTTTATTAGTGCGAAGGTCTCTACGAGCAGACATGTAAAATACGGTACAAAAAATATAAAAAATTCGACTTTGGTGAGTTTGCCATCCAACATAAAAATTGGGTCAAAAATCAGGAAGTAGATTACAAATTTTAATGTACTCCCGAACATAAATAAAAACCCCAGATTCTTGTTCTTCTTTTCCGAGAAATAAAGTAGAACAGAGTATATCCCTAAAGCCATTGCAAAGTTTATAACATAACCAAGGAGTACAAGTGTAAAATCGAAATCCAGGTTACGAGCGAATAAAAATCCGGTGTGAAGCAGGCCAACAATCAAAATTGCACCAAGCAATTGGCTTGTGAAAATGATAATTTTTTTATTCAAATCAGGAGTTTAATTTTTTGGTTTGCTGTATTACCAAATACATGGAAATGGCTACAGCAAATAAAGTAAGAATTATGGTATAGGTGTTCTTTTCGTTTAGATATTTCATATCGAGCCATTGACCTAATCTGGCTCCTAAGTATATAATCACCCCCATTTGAACAGCTATTCCGGTAAGACTTAGCCAGTATTTAGCTTGTTTTTTTCCTTTGGCCATTTATATTGAGATATCTGCGCTAATTTAAAAATACCAAAATTGGAATTGACCTAATTATAAGATTCTTACGATTATGCGCAATTACTGAATTCCAAAAGTTAGAATGGGTTCTGTTTAAACCCAATACATTCAGGCTGGAACTAATTCAGATAATTAAATAAGGATGCGATCAGGAAACTTTAGCCGGCTCACTTTTACTGCCAGACCCACTGGCAACCCCAGACTTATAACTACCTGAACCAGTATTCGTGGAGCTAGTTCCTGTTGACGTCTTAATTGATTCATTTGAGCTTATCCCCGCTTTACCTTTCATTGTACATGATGCATTAAATGTTGCACCAGGTTCAACCGCCAGTTTAGCAACCGTTACAGTGCCTTCGATAACGGCAGATGCTTTTAACGCCAATAAATTTGATACTTGAAGCTCTCCGTTAAAACTTCCTTCAATATCTGCATTAACACATTCTACTTTGCCATGAATATAGCCATCTTTGCCAATTACTACCTTTCCGGAAGTTTTTACATTGCCATCCAGTTTACCGTCTATCCTAAAATCAGCTTCGGATATTATATCGCCTTTAATTTTGGTATTCTTTTCAATTCTGTTGGGTTGTCCGCCTATTTCGTTCATAGTTCTAGGTTTTTTGTTATCAGAAAACATTTTGTTTATGGTTTTGGGGTTAACACTTGATTTAAATATTCTTTTAAGTTTTTATGTACTTGAATGATTTTATAGTTAGAAGATAAAATTACGAAATTCTCTTTAGCAATTCTGTAATCCTTGTTTTTATTTAGTAGTTCTACATATCCTAAAGCGTAGTCCTTAGATCTGAATCCATGAACAACTATAAATTCGGTCTCCAGATTATAAATATCCTTTGAAACCAGATTGTTATACTTTAAATCTGTAATGGATTTCTCCAACAATGTTTTTAGTTCCAATGCCTTATCATCATGCTGTCTTTTAAATGGAAATATAACCTTCCAGTTGGCTGTTCCCTTTGAATCAATTTCCATGGAGAAATCCTTAGGTTCCAGTTTGGGCAATTGTTCGGCAATTATTTGTTGGGCCTTTTTGCCTTCCGGGTTATTGGGGTAGTTTAAGGCTACATAATTCAGTGCTTCCTTGAAGTCATTATATCCCTGCAGCCTGCCTATAGCATTAGCCTTTAACATCTCAAATTTTGGTACAATAGGATCTCCGGTATACAAATTTATATTGGCTTCGGCCCCGGTTATAACTTTTAAATACTCCTGATTTTCATATAGTTTATAGAGTTGAGCATATTTGGCGTCAGGGCTATCTGCTGATCCTGTTAAAACTGCTTGTGGATTTACCAAAATTTCGGCATACCTCGAATCGGGATAGCTCTGGATAATATTTTGTTTCATATTAACGGCGAGTGGACTACCGGATTCCTCATATATTTTGTACAAGTTATACATGGATGGAAGTATAAGGCGTTCCTCCGGGTCCGATTCCAATACTTTCTCCAATTTTCCTGCAGCCAAAAGATTCTCCTTAAATTTCTCCTTATAAATTAGTCCAAGCTGGTAGTTTGCAAAATTTCTTTCAGTTTTAAGACTGTCAATAATTGAAACATCTGTTGGTATCTGATCCAAATAATATTCTACTGAATATTTCTGCTCTTCTGTAATTTCTCCTTCCAAACCATTAGCCCCATCAGCAATAAGAGCATCTCCGGCACCTTCTACTAACCTGGAGGTGTTTTTATTACTCCAACGCCAGTCATCCTCCAATACCCTTTCTCCCCATCTGGTTTTAAAGTCGTTTTTGCCATATCCAAGGCTTGTAATATTGTAAAAGTAAAATTTGCCTTTGTTTTGTTTTCCCCCCTTTGTCTCTGCAAAAGCAGCAAAGCCGGCATTAGCGCGATTTTCCTTTTTTTGTGCTTCTTCTTCCTCGGCTAACTTCAATTGGGCAATATAATCTTCAAAAAATGCCAGTTGTTCAATTTTTGGAAGATTAAATAGTGTTATTACACTATCTGCGTATTGAACAATATTTTCGTATTTAATAACATCTTCCAGATTATCCAATTTCTTTTTAATAGTCCTGAATTTCTTGGTATTCTCTGGTAAGTTCGTTAACACACTATCATAATAACTCCCCGCTATTTTGTATTCATTTTCATCAAAGTTATATTCTGCCAGATTTTCATAGTTGAGGGCATTTAACTGAGGTGAATTTTGTGTTGCTCTCAAGGACTTATTATAATATACAATTCCCAGACTGTCTGACCCTGTAGCCATATAATATTCTGCCTTCTGATTGTATATTTTATCCAAAAATGGCCTGTTCTCCCTATTCTCCTCGAGATCAACCAGTTCTTCCAGCATCTCTTCTTTATTCTCCTCCGTTATTTCAGTATTTTGAATTTGATGCAAATGGGCATTTATCATGTACACCCTTGGCGATTTCCTGTTTAACTCAATAATTTTTCCAAATGCATAATTTGCACTATCTCTATACCCCAACTCGTTAAACAATTGGCCAATAATAAAATAATACCTGCCTTTCTCAGGAAACTTTTTTGTATAAGCTGAAGCTATCTTTAGTTGTTGAATAGCAGTGTCAGGAGCTTTAAGATTTATATATGCCTGTGCCATCATTGCATGAGTGTCCGCGTACTCCTGATCACTAAGTTGTTCATACTTCAAAAGGCGCTTTAAATTTTTTAGAGCCAGCTCCTCATTATTAAGCCTAATATTGGTTTTTTCCCTCCAAATGGTAGCTTCATTTAACTTATCGCTTTGGGTATATTTCCTTAAAACATAATTAAATGCTTCAATAGCCGGTATATAGCGCTGGTCAAAGTATCTGGCTTTGCCCAAAAGGATGAAGGCTTCATCTGTCTGTGGATTGCGCTCTTCATCTTTTATATCCATACTGTGCTTTTGAATAGCCTTTGTTGCTTTTTCCTCAGCGATAATAAAATTTGGATTGTTGTTCTCAGAATCGAGTTTAATTTCATCCTTAACCTGTAACCTCTCAACAGGTAATACTTCCCAATAATTATCCAGATATGACATATTAAGTGCCTCTCTCCCTTCCTCAAATGCAATATTGCCATTGTACAAGACATTGTACTTGGTATTTACCGCATGCCAATTGCGATTTACAAAAGTGTCTTTCTTGGTAGAACAAGCGTTAAAAAGTATGCCCCCAAGAACACCAGCCAGAATAAGTTTTACACGTAGCTTCAAAATTGTTGGTATTCTTATGTAAACTTAACTGAAAAACACTAAGATTATTATCTCATTGTAGTCGAAAAAGGGGGATTAATACAGATCCGAGTCTAAAATTATACAATGGAATAATATTTGTCCACAAATTATCTCTGATAGAAAAGAAAAAATTCATGAATAATGACGGGGTAATATCAGGTGCTAAAAAATAACTCGAGTTCTTTTAAGGTTTCGGTTGAAGTCTGAATATCCTTTACAATTTCACCATTATTCAATACCACGATCCGTTCGCACACTTCTGTTACATGAATAAGATCATGACTTGAAACTAACACAGTTACTTCCCTGTCTTCTCCCAGTTTTTTTATAATTGATTTGAGTCTTATTTGAGTGGTAGGATCCAAATTAGCGAAAGGTTCGTCAAGAATAATAACCTGTGGTTCTCCAATAAAAGAAGCTACTATCCCCACTTTTTTTTGATTCCCTTTTGATAAATCTCGCAAATACTTCTTCTGTCCTAAAATCTCCCCATGAAAAAAATCTTCAAAGTCGACCAAAAGTTCATTGACGTCTGTTTTAGATTTTCCTCTTAATTCGCCAATAAAATAGAAATACTCTTCAGGCGTAAGGTATCCAATCAAAAAAGTTTCATCTATAAACGCCGAGGTAAATGGCTTCCATGCTTCACTTATATTTACCTGTATATCATTATTGATTACCTTACCCGTTGTTGGTTGAATAAGGTCTAAAAGTAAACTGAAAAAAGTAGTTTTCCCTGCACCGTTATTACCAACCAGACCGAAGCTCTGGCCTTTGGGTATATCCAGGCTTTCAATATTTAATACGGTCTGATCTCCGTATACTTTAGTGAGATTTTGTGAGTGAATCATTTCAATTTTAATTTATCAGGCTTTCTGTTTATAAGCCAAAAGAGTTTTATACTTTTCTTTCTTATATATGTTTTCAATCTTTCTGAATACCAAATTCTTAAAAGCAAAGCCCAATATACCGGTAAGGGCAACAAAAATGTATCCGGTAGTTGGATTAATAAGGTAATGGCCTAACCCATAAATTGCGATGGGTAATAACAATTTTGGCAATGTCAGAAGAAGTGTTTTCACATTGAATGCCTGCTTATCCCCGAAAGCTTTCTTGTTAGAAGTTAAATCGATCGGAGTTTTAATATAGGCCCCTCCCCATAATACCAGATAGGAGTTTACACCAATATTGTAAATTGCGCCCACAATAACAGCCAAATAGGAATCCCAGCCAAAATACAGATAAAATACAGATAGGATTGTACTGATTATGGTCGCTATTATAATCAGATACCATTTAGAAGAAAGATATTCTTTGTATTGTATATTCTGACTCATCATAAGAGGATAATAAGAACTATCCCAGCTTGGTACAAACTGACCGAAACTAAATAAGAAACCCCCGGAAACGAAGATGCCTGCGAAAATTTTCCAAACAGGGTTATCGTAAGCTTCAATACTATTAGTAAAAAACAATAGCCCATAGAAAAGGAAAATAAAACTCATTATTACCGTAGTTTTAGATCGTTTATTCCTCTTTATTAGCTTGATGTCGTTTTTAAGAAACGTTCCTAAGTTTCCAAACCGATTTAGCCAGGTATAATCTTCAGATTTGGCAATATCATGTTTGGTAGCTAAACCTGCATCCAGATACATATTCTTTTTAAAATAGTTAAAAGCTCCCAAATAAAGCCCGATTAAAGCCCCCCAGGAAATTAAAGAAGTCCAGGGTATATCATAAAAGAAATTAAAAATGGGAGAAGTGTATAGTGTAATGTCGAACCATTCATAATACTGACAAACAGCCAAAATTGATAAAATTGCGACTAAGGGATAAAAAACATTGTCCTTATTATTCATCATGATGTTGATGAAATTATTACAATAAAATAAGGCCATTATTCCTAAATGCCAGCCTACGACTCCTGCAGGATTGTATCCTTCAATGATAAGAACTATAGAAAATGGTACAAAGAAAAAAGCATGAGCCCAATTAAAGAAAGAAAAAACAGTCTTCCCAAGGGAATAGGAAACTACCTGGCTTTTCTTAAATGGTAAATAAAGTAACGGTTTGATGTTCAAAATTGGCATTTTTTGAAGCATATAACGGATATAGACATCCATTACCAGATAATAAATGATGTATTTATTGACAAACTTCAATGGATCTCCCAGCCCATTTTTCTCAATTATAAAATAAGACCCAACCCCTAATGCCAGAAATACGACAATAAAATACAGCGCCCCAAAAATCATCAGGATCTTAAAAGCCAGGTTTGTTTTAAAAGAAGCTGCCCTGAAAAATGACTTCCATTGCAGTTTAAAAAAGTGTTTGAACATCAAGGCTGGTATTTTTCGTCCAGAAAGTTAGTCCCTCAAATTTATCTTTTGTTACAAAGAGAAGTTAATTTCTCATAATTAATCCCAAGCAATCCTTAATTTTGCACAAATTTTTTACTATGAGTGATTTTTATTCCCTTACAATAGACAAAATATCCCGATTAACCCCAAACTCAGTTGCTGTGAGTTTCGCTATTCCCAAAGAACTGGAAAACATATTTGTCTTTGAGGCCGGTCAGTATATAACAATTAAACACAAAATAAATGGAGAGGAAGTCAGGCGGGCCTATTCCATTTCCTCAAGTCCGGAAAACAAACATATTACAATAGGTATCAAAAAAGTGCCGGAAGGCCGCTTTTCAGTGTATGCGAATACTTCACTCAGCGAAGGAGACCAATTGTTGGTAATGCCGCCAGAAGGGCGGTTTATTTATAAAAACTCTCCAGAACAGGAAAATATATGTGCTTTTGCTGCCGGTAGTGGCATTACACCTATTATGAGCATAGCCAGAACTGTTTTGAAAAGCCACCCACAAAATACATTTGTATTAGTCTTTGGAAATCAAAATAAATCTGAAGCGATGTTCTTAGATGAAATTTTAGAGCTCAAAAGTGACTATAAAGACCGGTTTACCGTTCAGTTTGTTTATAGTAGAGCCAGGGAAGATGATTCATTGTTTGGAAGAATTGATGCCTCCGTGATAAATTTTGTTATTAAAAATAAATTTAAAGAAACCAGATTTAAAACATTCTACTTATGTGGACCTGAAGACATGATAAATCTTACAAGAGACACATTAAAAGTAAATGGAATAGCTGAGGATGCTATTTATTTTGAACTTTTTACTACAACCGAAAATGATGCTGCCGAAACTATATCACCTGAAGGTAAAACAACAGTAGAAGTGTTGTTGGACGATGAAGAATACTCCTTTAGTATGGATAAAAGTTCTACGATCTTAGATGCTGTCCTTGATGAAGATCTCGATGCCCCGTATTCTTGTCAGGGAGGGGTTTGTAGTACATGTATTGCAAGAATTACTGAAGGTGAAGCGAAAATGGATAAAAACCAGATTCTTACTGATAGCGAAATTGCAGAAGGACTTGTCCTTACTTGTCAGGCTCATCCGGTAACGGCAACGATAAAAGTAGACTATGACGATGTATAATAGTTGTAGTTGATTGCATTTTTTAGTTTAAAACTATATCAGATAAACCAGTATTTTAGAAACTAAGTGGTTTGTAGGTATTGTTTATATACAATAGTTGCTCTAAAAAAATGCATTTAATCCGGAAGATTGGGCAAAAAAACCATTATAACATTTTATATCCGAAATTTTTACAGCACCGTTTTAAACTAAGCAGTTTGTTTGGTTCATTTTGGGTTACCGGGTAATTTAAAACAATCTTCGCAAGCTAATTCGCGCATAAATGCACCCAATTAAATACTAACTGCTTAAAAATCCATGCAAAAAATCAATAAAACATACTTATTGGTCATGCTT
>JABDPH010000429.1 GCA_013042925.1 Eudoraea sp. | reverse complement strand
ATCTTGAGAGGCGTCCAACATTTCAGTTGTCCACGGACTCACTTCCCAATCATACGACCAGAAGTGTTTTATGGCCTTACTGCGGATAAAAAAATCCGACATATAAGTGATGGATGTGGTGTTGAATTCTTCAAAATGCTTTACAGCCAGATCTACTTGCCTGTAGTACTCCGATATTTCTGTTTTTATCTTAACGTTTCGTATAATATTGATCTGCCCTGCATTACGCATTTCATTAAAGGTTATATCTCTGATGCTCAGCATCTCAGAAGACCATTCTAAATTGTTGAACGATTCATAAAAATCCCGGGGGCTATCAATTTTACTGTGAGCGATTAGAAAGGCCTTTTTATGATCTGCAATTACCCTATCGGCATATTTTATTCGGCGATGGAAGTCGACTGTGTCATTGGCCAGATCGGAGCGCAATCGTATTAAGTATTCAATCTCAGTATGGGCCGTCTTACGATCCTCGTTCCAATTATTAATACTTAAGGCGATCAATATCCCGAGTACTACAAGAAAAATTTCGCCAATGGCATATTTCAGATACTTTCCAGTTTTACCTTCTGAAAGCAAGTTTTGACGAATTTTTCTAAAGAATTTTATCATTGGTTAGTGGTTTGTCATAATGAAGCACAACTTGTTATATCAGTACTAAAAGGATTCATTAACATTTCGGTTCGCCAGATAAAGAGACCAATCTTTCTTTTATAACTTATAAATCCCCAAAGGTATATTTAATTGATAGGGTCAATCATGACTTCTATAAATTCTTCAATAAATTTACGGGGTTTTATTTACGAATGGTACAACGCATTAAAGACATTTCAAATTAATCATTTGTGAATGAATATGGTTATATGCAAACAATTAAAAATCTATGGTTTTTAGAAAGAAGATGTTAGTATAAGAAGGGGTTTTTACACTTTACCATAAACCGGCACTAGCTATCAAAACTCCAGCCCGGGTACCAGGGCCCATCTAAAGAAAATTAAAAGCAGCAGAAGTAACAGGACAGGACTCCAAGCTACTTTCTCATTTATGTTATTGGGAGTATGTCTTATGGGTCGGATATGAGCTGCGGCAGCCCATATCCAGGGGATTGAAAAAGCGGAGACGATAAAAGGAGTAACCGCCTGACCCATTGGAAGAATTCTAAACGGCACAACAAAGATGCTGCCTATAATAGCTGCTCCTACGGCGATATACCGAATATACTTTAGCTTCACTTTGGGATGGTTTAAAACGGTATCAGCGGGAGCAAATTCCAGCAGGAGTTTGCCAAACCAAATACACAGCAAGGCCATAGCAATGGCACTTACTATTGACAGGCTTATCAGCAAGGGTTCACTTAGTTTCAAATATCCTACAAGCGCCTGACCCACATCGGTGCCCGGGTTTAAATACCCGATTATCACCTGAGGAATAGATTGTATGAGTCCATTAAAAGCCATCCAGAATAGGAACAGTTTCCAAATACTTCCGGAGTTTCGAATAAATTGAAAAATGGCCAAACAGATCAATCCTATTAAGAAAATTGCCAGCGCCCCTGAACCCTGCATCAATGAAGCCATGGGATGTTCTCCCACCCAGGTATGATTGTTATGGTATAGAAAAGATTGCAAGCCAAGCGCCTTTTTACCAAGAACAAGAAATACCTCTTGCAGAAAGAAAATTATATTGAATGCCAGTGCAAAAAATACCGCAGAATTAATCATAGTAGGGTAGTGGATTGCAACTTTAGGAGCGGTAAGACCTTTGTATTTAAACCAATTGACTACCCCCCATACTATTGGGCCTATTATCAGGGATGCAAAAATTATTTGAACTAAGACCATATTTCCTATGTTTAAATTCTTAACTCTTGAAAGCTATGATTTGGTTATTAGCAGCTATTATGAATGTTTTGGTTGTTCCTATTTGACGATTGCCTAAGCTTTATGTTACATAAAGTGGTTGTTCGGGAATGATTCCGCACAGGTATTCAGATCAAAATATCCATAAGGTGTGAATAGGTTGGATTTTTTTGTTTAGTGCAATGTAGTTCAGTAAGTGCACTGCACTGATTGCACTTTCCATCTATTTGTCAACTTATCTTTGCTGCCTTTGGGTTTGAAGATCCAAATACAGGTCGGGTTACAAAGTGTTCAGAAAACCCATCAAATCCGTTTCCTTCCCCAGCCCCAATTTCTTTTTAAGGCGGTATTTGGATTTCAGGATGCTGTCTGGGAGCACATTCAGGGTGGCGGCAATTTTTTGATCTTGTGACCAGAAAGTATGAATGTTTATAAAAAGAAAGCCCGGTACTAACCAGGCCTTTCTCTTTACAAATGGTATGCTTGTTTTTAAACCCGGCATATCACGGGTTCTTCCATCAATTCATCTGTAGTCTTGGATCCTGGGAATACTCTGTGCCACCTATAGTATAGAAAATTGTGTAACTCTCTACTGTCTTGGAGGCTTTGCTGCCAATAGTACCAGTCCAGATGGTATTATCGGCATTCCCAGTTGGATCTGGGTCGAACAAATTCTCTGACCCCTCCTTTTCTACTATTCTGATACTGGTAATTGTAGAACCAGGTTCGATATTCCAGGTTACTAAATCGTTTTGGTCTACCGTAGTAGTCAAATTTGTATCGCCAGCCGCGGTTGTTGATGAATGACCTTCGTCATCAGATATCAATAATGGAGCTGTGGTGCCTGAAGTAACATTAACCGTAATTATGGGATTTGCCATTTTTTGTGTTTTTAAAGGTTTGTTTTTAAGAATATTTATAATAAATGAAAATAATGAATTAGTTATCACAGGTCAAATCAATTAGGATGAATATACCAATAAACTGTCCCAAAGCTTCAAAATATTTCCCGAATGAAGAAAAAACCTTATTTAAATTTAAGATAAATCAGACTTATTTATAATATTTATTTGATTTTATTGTAGTATATCCCTTCATATTTTTAAATACATTTTATTAATGAAGTTAATTATAATTAGTGGTTAGCATTTCATAAAATTTGAACATTTAACGTGATTTGAATTTTCTTTACCTGCGTTACCCAATCTCGCAAATTCTAGAAAATGACTTTTAATCCTTCTAAAGTGTTTTGAATGTTTATTGGTTTAGGTAACAGGTCTCACGATTTCTACCAAAACTAATCAACCGTATTGAATAAGGG
>JABDPH010000093.1 GCA_013042925.1 Eudoraea sp. | reverse complement strand
CATCTGCAAGCGATTGCAGGAAGAATTGGTGTCCCGCTTAACTTAAAAGAATTTGACACTCTTGGTAGTAAAATCCCATTATTGGTGAATCTGATGCCGTCCGGAAAATTCCTGATGGAGGACTTTTTTGATGCAGGTGGGTTGCCCGTAGTTATCAAGCAAATGAAAGAACATCTTCATAACGATGCCTTAACGGTTAATGGCAAACCAATTGGGGAAAATAATAAAAAAGCGGAATGCTATAATACCGAAGTAATTGCGGAAATAAATAAACCCTTTATTGAAGAAGCCGGAATTGCTGTACTATACGGCAACCTATGCGAAGATGGCGCTGTCATAAAACCATCTGCAGCCACTCCGGAACTCATGTCACATAGAGGTAAAGCAGTAGTGTTCGAAAATATTGAAGATTGCCATGCCAATATAGATCGTCCCGATTTGGAAATAGATGAAAACAGTGTAATAGTGCTGAAAGGGGCCGGACCGGTTGGTTATCCCGGTATGCCCGAAGTAGGCAATGTAGACCTGCCAGAAAAGCTTTTAAAAAAAGGCATAAAGGACATGGTTCGCATCTCAGATGGCAGAATGAGTGGCACAGCTTTTGGCACTGTTATCTTGCATGTTTCACCTGAATCATCAATCGGCGGGGTTTTAGGACTTGTGCAAACAGGTGACTATATTGTCCTTGATGTTCCAAACCGAAAACTGCATTTGGAAGTAGAAGAATCGGCGCTTGCAAAACGCAGGGCTGCCTGGACACCTCCTGAACCGGTCTCCAACAGAGGATATACCAACTTATATATAAAAACCGTGCAACAGGCTCATCTGGGTGCTGATCTTGATTTTTTAGTAGGAAAATCAAGTTCCATAGTAAAGCGGGATGCACACTAAACCAATCACTTTATGATATCCATTTTATTACTCCTATTGAGTGTTGTAATCATCGTATTGCTCACAGCAAAACTAAATGTACATCCATTTTTAGCCCTGCTTGGTGCTGCCCTATTTTTTGGTTTGCTTTCAGGAATGGAACTGGATATGGTAGTAAAATCTATAAATGACGGATTTGGGATTACCCTGGGGAAAATTGGAGTTGTCATTGTCCTGGGGGTTATCATAGGTGCATTTCTTGAGCACTCGGGTGGTGCCTTTAAGTTGGCGGAAATAATACTAAAAATTATAGGAAAAAAGCGCGTGCATGAAGCTATGGGTTTGGTTGGTTTTGTGGTATCTATCCCTGTATTTGCAGATAGTGGGTTTATTATCCTTAACCCTTTGAATAAAAGCCTTTCCAAAAGGGCCGGATTATCTATAGTTGGAACAGCCACCGCCTTAATTCTGGGGCTCATGATAACGCATGTTCTGGTACCTCCTACTCCCGGGCCTATAGCAGCGGCGGGAATTATTGGAGCTGATGTAGGACTCGTTATGTTGATTGGTCTTATCATTGGTGTTTTATCCCTTATAGTGGCCGTTTTCTATTGTAAGAAAATGGGACGCAAGCACTATATAGATCCAAATCCTGATATTTCGGAGGATGAGATTCAGGAAAAAATTAAGAAGGCCCCCGGTGCATTTAAATCTTTCCTGCCCATATTAATCCCCATTCTGCTAATTGTAGGGAAGTCACTTGCTGAATTTAATTTGAGTGAAGGCCAGGCAGAGACCGCTTGGGTTAAGTTTATATCTTTTGTTGGATCTCCGGTAATTGCATTAATAATTGGTATGCTTTTCGCTTTCTTGCTTCCCAGGAAGTGGGATAAAACCATACTTTCTACCACAGGATGGGTGGGCCAGGCCCTTACAGATGCATCAAATATTATCCTTATCACAGGTGCCGGTGGAATTTTTGGTACCATTTTACAAAATAGTGGTATAGCCACTACTCTTGCAGATACGCTTTCTACAGCTAATCTTGGAATTTGGTTACCTTTTATGTTATGTGCCGCCATTAAAACTGCACAAGGATCTTCTACAGTTGCCTTGATTACAACGGCATCAATAATAGCCCCATTATTAATTTCCCTCGGTTTTTCTACCGAAATAGACAAGGCCTTGGTTGTATCAGCTATTGGTGCAGGTGCAATGGTAGTCTCCCATGCAAACGACAGCGGATTTTGGATCCTTACTCAGTTTTCAGGCATTGATGTAAAAACCGGTTATAAAGTATATACTTTAGGAACTTTTATTGTTGGATCATTTGCTGCATTATTGGTTTATATAGCATCCTTTATTGTATAAGACAAGAGGTTCTCGAATGTTTGTCTGTACTTTTAAAAACATAAAAATCGTATTTTAGAGTGCTATGTTTAGAGAAATTAAATTTTTCTATAGGATATTAAGACTATTGCCTGTTGCGGTACTGATAGTGATTCTGCATAGTTGTAAAAAAGAACCTTCTCCCCCTTTATCCCCTTCTGAAGCTCTTAAATCTTTTGAGCTGGCAGATCCCGAACTGGAAATTCAACTGGTGGCAGCTGAGCCTCTGGTACAAGATCCTGTAGCAATTTCTTTTGATGAGGGTGGCAGACTATGGG
>JABDPH010000422.1 GCA_013042925.1 Eudoraea sp. | reverse complement strand
ATCTTCTCCTTTTTAGGTCTCGCGCAAGATTCGATTGATCTGGATTATTATTTACCTCAGAATATCACTTATGACGAAAAAATCCCAAAACCTGCTGATATAATTGGTCATGAGGTTGGCGAGTGGCACGTTACACATGATAAGTTGATGTTTTACATGCAAACATTGGCCGAAAAAAGCGATAGGGTAAGTATTGAGAATCGAGGATTCACTTTCGAAGGCAGACCTATAGTGCTACTTACCATCACCTCACCTGAAAATCATAATAATCTGGAGAGGATTAGAGAAGAGCATATAGCACTAACTGAAGAGGAAGGCACTTCAGTTTCACTGGAAAATATGCCAATTGTAGTGTATCAGGGGTTTTCCGTTCACGGTAATGAACCCAGTGGTTCGAATGCAGGATTAGCTTACGCATACTACCTGGCAGCAGCACAGGGTCCTGAAATTAATGAACTACTTAACAATTTAGTGATACTTATGGACCCATCATATAATCCGGATGGGCTTCAACGATTTGCATATTGGGCCAATACCAATAAAAGCATTAACCTTAATTCCGATAATAATGAAAGAGAATATCACGAAGTTTGGCCTGGTGGCCGGACTAATCATTATTGGTTTGACATAAACAGGGATTGGCTTCCGGTTCAATTACCCGAAAGTCGTGCGCGAATAGAAACATTCCATAAGTGGTTACCAAACATTCTAACAGACCATCATGAAATGAGTACTAACGCTACTTTCTTTTTTCAACCGGGTGAGCCTACAAGAGTCCATCCTCTAACACCTGTGATGAACCAGGAGTTAACCGCAGAAATAGGAAGTTATCACGCTAAAGCCCTGGATAATTTAGGATCTCTCTATTATTCAGAAGAAAGATATGATGACTACTATTACGGGAAAGGTTCTACTTTTCCTGATGTCAACGGGGGTATTGGAATTTTATTTGAACAAGCTAGTTCAAGGGGACATATTCAGGATACGGAAAACGGCACCCTCACTTTTCCATTTACTATCCGAAATCAATTTACGACTGCCATGTCTACTGTAGAAGCCGCGAAAAATATGCGCGTAAAGATTCTTTCTTACCAGAATGAGTTTTACCGCAATATGAGAAACGAAGCGGCAAAAAGCAGGACTAAAGCAATAGTCTTTGGTGATAATAAAGATGCGGCCAAAACCTGGCATCTTGCTGAAATACTCAACAGGCACAAAATAAATTTCCATGAATTGTCAGCGGATGCTACTATTCGCGGTAAATCGTTTAAAAAAGAAAATAGTTATGTAATTCCTATGAATCAGAAAAATCATAGGTTAATAAAAGCCATGTTCGAGAAGCGAACAACATTTACGGACAGTTTATTTTATGATATTTCGGCATGGACATTTCCCCTGGCATTTAATGTTGATTATGCTGAGGTAGAATCCTTGACAAATGCAGGAGCGCCAATAACAGACTTTGAACCGCTAACAGGGAATGTGAGTAAACAAAGTAATTATGCCTATTTATTTGAATGGCATGAATTCTATACACCCAGGGCCCTGAATAAAATTTTATCAAAAGGGCTTAGGGCCAAAGTAGCAAAATCCAGATTTACTTTAGAGAATAACACCTATGATTACGGAACTATAATGATTCCTGTGCAAAACCAGGTGTTAAGCAGCAAAGAACTATATGAGTTTCTTAAAGAGGTAGCCGATGATAGCAAAATCAAAATAACCGCAGTTAATACAGGCTTATCGCAAGGAATTGACCTGGGTAGTAACGATTTTGATCCTGTTAAAAAGCAAAAAGTTGCTATAGTGGTTGGTAGAGGTATAAGATCTTACGATGCGGGAGAAATTTGGCATTTATTTGACACCCGTTATAATATGAAGATTACCAAAATTGACATGGATTATCTTAATTCTGTTGATTTGAGTCCATATACAGATATTATAATGCCCCGATCAACAATGAAAAATTCTAATGATAAAACTATAGCTAAAAAGTTAAATGATTGGGCGAAAGCCGGGGGAACCCTAATTGGTTATGGCAATAGGGCTAATTGGTTTAATGAACATGAGCTCATGAACTTAAAGTTTAGAAAGGACACCCTGGAAGCTAAGGATGTATCTTTCGAACAGAAATCTGATTTCCGTGGAGCACAGGTTACCGGAGGAGCAATATTTGAAGCTGATCAAGATCGTTCACACCCCATTAATTTTGGGTACAAAAACAATAAAGTATCCCTATTTAGAAATACTAACATTTATATAGAACCAGACAAGGATAGTTATAATAATCCCATTCAGTACACTAATCAACCCTTGCAAAGTGGGTATATTTCTGAAGAAAATCTGGAAATGATTAAAGGCAGTGTTCCGTTTAAGGTACAAAAACATGGCAAGGGTCGGGTTATTTTATTTACTGACAATACGAACTTCAGGGCGTTTTGGTACGGCACAAATAAATTATTAATGAACGCTGTTTTCTTTGGAAAAATAATGTAGAAATTTCAATTTTCAGGGGTTTCATCCTTACTGCAACCAGCATGTTAACCCTGAGTATAAATAGGATATAAGAAGTTACTTTTATTTAATTTATATCTACTAACTTTAATCCTGTTTAATTGAAAAAACTCAAAAGATGGCAAGAACACCTAGCAATATGCTGCCTTTGGGCACTATGGCCCCAAATTTTAAGTTACCCGATACTATAAGTGACAAAGTAGTCGGTCTTGAGAATATAAAAGGTGAAAAAGGAACTCTGATAATGTTTATCTGCAATCATTGTCCCTTTGTTAAACATGTAAATTCTAAAATCGTAGAATTGGCAGCTACTTACCAATCTATAGGAATAGCTTTTATAGCAATCTCGAGTAATGATATTGTGAATTATCCTCAGGATGCTCCGGAACTGATGAAGCAAACGGCCTTAGAAGAAAAATACAGTTTTCCATATTTATTTGATGAATCACAAGAAGTGGCCAGGGCATATGAGGCTGCATGTACTCCCGATTTTTATCTTTTTGATAATGAACTAAAGCTTGTTTACAGAGGACAATTAGACGATTCCAGACCAGGAAATGGCATACCACTAACCGGATTGGATCTAAGCAATGCTATGGATTCATTATTAAGCAACAAACCTATAAATCAGGTTCAAAAACCAAGTATAGGTTGTAATATAAAATGGAAATAAAATTTGAAGCAGTATCAAATGAGACCTGCCAACTCTACTGTAATTTAGGAATAAAGGCTTACAAAGAGCACTATTTGCACTTATGGAAAAATAATGATCCCACTCCTTACATAGAAGAAAGTTTTACCATAGAAGTCGTAAGACTTGAATTGAAAGACAAATCAGCATTGCTATGGCTTATATATCAGGGAAATAAAGCGGTTGGTATTCTTAAACTAATAAAAGATGCTCCAATAGCACCTCACATTTCAAAGGCAACCGTCTTTTTGGAAAAAATATATATTTTAAATAAATACTCGGGCACAGGGATAGGAAGCCTTGCTCTGAGTTGGGTTGAAAAATACTGTCTGAACTCAAACAAACACTTGTTATGGTTGGAAACAATGCAAAAAGGACCAGCACTAAACTTCTATCTTAAGAACGGATATGAAATATTAAAAGAAAAGCAATTGAAATATGAACAGGTTTTAGAAAAACAAAAGCCGATGTATGTACTTATGAAAAAAGTATAAAACACATAATTCTCATGTATTCGTAAATTGATTAGGTTTTGAACATACCTTATGAATTCCACCCTTCCCGTTGTAAAAGATTTTTGATATGAGCGTAATGATGGTTTCCATGCCATACATATCGTCCAATATTTTCTTCAAGTGTAGTTGACTCATTACTCTCAGGATGTACAAAACTTCGCTTTAAATCTACTGAAGAAAGTCCTTTAAGTAAATATACCAGTTTAGCTTGTACTGCACTG
>JABDPH010000409.1 GCA_013042925.1 Eudoraea sp. | reverse complement strand
GTAAATTTTTCATAATTATTTACTTCAAGCATCAATTTCACCCAGGACTTTAAGGTATTTTTTAAGTTCTTTCTTAAAAGTATTAAAGTCCAAAAGTGATGTCTCTAATATCAGATCATTATGCCTTTCGTCTATTTCCGCAAAGCCTACATTTATTCTTGCCCTGGTCTTCACAGTCATTAACTGGAGCATTAAATTCTCCTGATTATAATAATTCACCAACATATCGTATTCCCTGCTTAAAAACTCCAGGGCGTAACTATTCTCTATGTCCCCATTCCAGCCAAGATCCTTATCCGAAAAAACAGGGGTTGCATAAGGAGAATTCTTATCGTAATAGCTTTTATAGCCAATAATTTTAACAGCATTAGGCCTTAATTTAAAGTCTTCTACAAACTCATAGAACAATTCCGCATTATCAAATTTATCCAGATCCACAATAACCGCAATTGAGGTAATACCATTTTTACGCACTACTGCTTCCGTAGGACTTTCAATTTGTTGCTTCAGATATTTTAAGCCAGATTTGTATTTAAATTTATCTTTAAGTGCCTTTAAAAACATGTAACTTTGCGTTTAGGCAAATGTAATTAATATCCAAGCAACAATTATGCTAAGATAATAAGGATAATGATTTTAAAAATACAACATTTTGTTATTTTTGTAACAATTTTATGTTTTTGTGCCTGCAAAGACAGCCCGATACAGCTCAGTAAAATATCTGGCGAGCAGATACCTATATCAGATTCTGTAATTGCAGCGGATTCCATAGATCTATTCATAGCGCCTTATAGAAATCGTATAAACGAGGTTTTAGATAGTACATTGGCATATGCCCCGAAGCAAATCACTAAGAATGATGGCGAATACAATACCTCAGCAGGAAATTTAATGGCTGATATAATGCTTAGTGAAGCTAATCCAATTTTTAAAGCAAGAACCGGGCAGGAAATTGATTTTGTAGTTTCCAATCACGGAGGAATTCGAAGTATTATATCTGAAGGTAACGTAAACGCAAGAACGGCTTATGAGGTAATGCCATTTGAAAATTCAGTAGTTGTTGTTGCTCTGAAAGGCAAGGATGTCAGGGATTTGGTTTCCTTTCTGATTAATGCAAAAAATCCTCATCCTATATCGGGCATACAGATTATTTTGAACAAAAACGAAACCCTTAAAAATGTAAATATTAATGGGTTGCCTTTTGATGAAAATAGAACCTATAATGTAGCTACTTCCAATTATTTAGCGGATGGAGGTAGTAATATGGGATTTTTTAAGGATAGCCTAAAAACCATTGACTTAAATTACTTTATCAGAAACGCAATGATAGATTATTTTAAAAAAGTAGATACCCTTACTGCAGTAGTGGATGATCGCTTTATTATAATTGAATAGAAATGAAAAGACGCGACTTTGTAACAAATTCAATTGCCGGAAGTACCTACATAGGTATGGGAGGACTTGGCATGAGTAGTTGTGCTTTTCAAAATTCTAAATGCATTACGATACTTCATACCAATGATGTGCACAGTCATATAGATCCTTTTCCTAAAGAACATAATTCGTTTGCTAACATGGGGGGTATTGCCAGAAGGGCTACGCTAATCCAAAAAATAAGAGAGGAAAATCCCAACACACTATTATTAGATGCAGGTGATATTTTTCAGGGCACTCCCTATTTTAATTTTTATGGAGGAGAGTTAGAATTTAAATTGATGAGCATGCTCAAATATGACGCGGCAACAATTGGTAATCATGATTTTGACAATGGAATTGAAGGCCTTTTGGCCCAGTTGCCATTTGCCAAGTTTAAATTGCTCTCAGCGAATTATGATTTTACAAATACGGTAATGGATGGATTTGTGGAAGCTTACCAAACATTTTTAGTCGACGGCATTAAAATTGGCGTATTTGGATTGGGAATAAAACTGGCCGGCCTTGTTAGCGAGGACTTATTTAAGGAAACTGTTTATCTTAATCCAATTGAGATTGCCCAGGATATGAGCGTTTTGTTAAAAAATGAAGAAAAATGTGATTTGGTAATTTGTTTATCACATTTGGGTTACTCCTACGAAGATGCCCAAAGACCAAGTGATCTTAAACTAGCCGCAAAGACAGATAATATTGATCTTATAATTGGCGGACATACGCATACTTTTTTAGATAAACCCGTTACCAGGCAAAACCGTTTAGATAAATCCGTTTTGGTAAATCAGGTGGGATGCTATGGAATAAATCTGGGTAGAATTGATTTTTATTTTGATTCTAAAAAAAATATTCAGTCTGAAGGGGTCTCTATTACAGTCTGATTTTCATTTTGGTATATTTTTAAAAAGTCATGAAGATAGATGGACTGATATGCAAAGGACATGGTGTGGCTTCTGGTATATCTGATAATAAAAGATATCCAGGGGGTACTTTGTACCATCAACTCCCCTATTTTAAGAAAAGAGGCTTGGATCTGTCTTCTTACTTTTTAGGAACTATCAATCTGGATATTAGCCCTTATCAATTAGAAATCGGAACCCCGAAACATTTTTTTAAAGCCATACCATGGTCAAATTATATCCCCCCGGAAAATTTTTATTTTTTTGATGTCAAACTTAACTTCAGACATAATGAATACGAAGGATTAATTTATATGCCAGATCCAATAACCAAGGTTGATCATATTCAGGAACAATCGATCCTTGAGTTAATTCTACCAAAAATTTCCGGACTTGAATATGGGTTGAAGGTTTGTATTGAAGTTAAAGATGAACAATTAAGATTGTTCAAGGGGTAGAATACTTTGGTCATTGGGGTGATCTATGATTTGGACCAATTCATAGATTGATTGTTGATAACGTATTCTACCAAATTTTTTAATTCTTCATCCAGGGTGAGGTTGGGTAATTCCCTGTTTGCCCTTCTGTACCAGTAGTTGGCATTGAATTGATCGCCTTCCTTGCGATGCAGATAAGCATGTATCCAAGAACCAAGAATTGAAGGCATATCCTGGGCAATATCATGAGAAGCATTCCAATTCCCTTTTGCATCATACCAGAGTGCCTGTAATCCTTTTGGCCACTTCTCTGGTGGACGCTCATTTTGGCAGGTTTTCAAAAATTCTTCAAAGCTATTAGGCATGTTCATTTTGAGCTTAGATAAATTAATTCAGGAGTTCGGACATATTTTTCCATGCTTGGTCCTTTTTTAGTTGAATTAAAAAACAAATAATCTTTTCTTGAACCGGATAAATAATCACTTAAAATTAAACACAATGATCATGAAAAAAACATCAATTACTTATTTACTAGCTGTTTCGCTCGTTTTGGGTGCCCTTACAATGGTTAAGGCACAGGATGCAGAAGCACCCATGTGGGAAACGATAGTCTTAACACCGGATAACACTAAATTAAAAGTTCTCGGTGAAAATATGAGGGCACATAACCAAAAATACCATAAGGAAGGTGCATATAAGTCTACCGTTTACAATATTTCCAGTGGTCCGGATGTTGGGAAAATTGTTTGGATGATGGGGCCATTAAAATATGCACACCTCGATTCCAGACCTGCTGAAGGAGGACATGATGAAGACTGGAGAGATAATGTCATGGCTTATGTAAAGAAAATGGAGCATGGAGAATATTGGAAAGGCGATGTTGAGCTTTCAAATACTGATATGCTAACGGATGATCCTTCACTCTATCCCATTCAATTCATCAGATATTGGGAAGTTAATCAGGAGCACTCCCATAACGCTGAGGCCATGTTAGGAATAATTAGCAAAACAATTAAAGCCATGGAAGGTAACAATGCATGGGGAGTTTATTATAACGAATTCAGACAGGGATCTGCTATAGGCCGGCATATTGCCACTGTTGGGTTTTATAAAAATTGGGCTGAGTTTGACGAAGATCCTACGTTTAGGAAAACCTTTTCAAAAGTTCATGGAGATGACTCCTGGGATGCTTTCGTTCGCAATATGCAACAGGTAATGGATAATAGCTGGGACGAAATCTGGGTTTATAATAAAAACATGAGCGGCGATTAATTCTCCGACATACTGCTTAGTAAAACCCTCTTCTTATTTACAGAGAGGGTTTTATTTTATCATTGTTAAAAAGTCGTCCTCCGAAATAATTGGGATGCCTAATTTATCAGCCTTATCTTTTTTGCTTGGACCCATATTGGCCCCGGCTACGACATATGAGGTCTTTGAAGAAATTGAAGAGCTAACTTTACCCCCGTTGTCTTCAATATGCTTTTTTAATTCTGTACGGCTTAATTTTTCAAACACCCCGGAAACCACAAAAGTCTGACCCTTAAGTATTTCAGTTTGTCCATCTAGTTGCTCATCCGTTAGTGAAAACTGAAGGCCATACTCTTTAAGTCGGTTTATAATTTCCCTGTTTTTTTCTTCGCTAAAGAAGTTTACAGTGCTCTCTGCGATTCTCTCTCCAATTTCATCCACTAATATCAATTCATCTGCTGTAGCTGCCATTAATGCATCTATGTTTTTATAAGCTCTAGCAAGTTTCTTAGCTACCGTTTCTCCAACATACCGAATGCCAAGCCCAAATAATACACGTTCAAAAGGAATATTGACAGATGCTGCCACGCCATTAATTAAATTCACGGCAGACTTCTCTGCCATACGTTCTAATGGCATTAACTGATCTTTGGTTAGGGTGTATAAATCTGCATAATTATTTATCAGGCCTTCTTTGTAAAGTAATTCTACAGTTTCACTTCCCAAACCTTCAATATCAAGGGCTTTTCTAGAAATAAAATGTTGAATTCTTCCGGTTATCTGCGGTGGACAACCGTTTTCATTAGGGCAAAAATGCTGAGCTTCCCCCTTTTTTCTAATCAATTCCGTTCCACATTCCGGACAGTTTGTGATATAATTGGTGGGTATGGAGTTGACAGGGCGTTTAGATAAATCAACACTTAGAATCTTAGGAATAATCTCACCGCCTTTTTCTACATGAACTGTGTCTCCTTCACGAATGTCCAGCTTCGCTATTTGATCGGCATTGTGCAAAGAAGCCCTTT